>DZDC01000002.1:10324-13519 GCA_022736595.1 Draconibacterium orientale
AAGGAATGTGATAATAACGGGCAAAGGTAAAAATATTTTAATCCTTGGAGAAAATCTTAGCTTGCATAAAACTTATTGAAATCATAAATAAAATATGGACTTTGGTTCAATATTTATTTTAAATTTGCCCTCTTACACTATAATTGCATTTAATATGAAAATCTTCTCAATTTTTACTTTGTTTTTATTGTATTCCACCCTTCTTAATGCCCAAACAGCCTCAAAGGATACAGTAAAAGTTCTAAGTCAAAAGGATATGCAAGCGGCTGAACTTAAGTATAATGAAGCTTATATTTTGCTGCAAAGTAATAAAAATGCTGAAGCAATAACTAAGTTTGCCGAAGCCATTTCCATTAAAGCAAACTTTCCTGAGGCCTATTATAATAGGGCTGTTGCCAAGATTGCTAGTGACGATCTGGTGGGCTGTATCAACGATCTCAACCGAGTGATTACCCTTAAACCCGAGCCTAAATACTTTCATGCCAGAGGTGTTGCACGGTTTAAGTACAAAGATTTTAGTGGGGCTCTCGAAGACTTTGGTAAGTCCATAGCGGCAGGAAAATCTACCTTTTTGCACGAATCCCATTACTATACAGGTTTGATTTATTTCAATCAAAAAAAGAACTCCGAAGCCATTAAATCCCTCTCGGCTGCCCTTCAAGCCAAACCTGACTTTTTGTATGCCTTGCACGACCGAGCTGCGGTTTATTTTGCGATGGGCAACTACACTGATGCTCACTCCGATTACTCAAGTATTCTTCGTGTCAATCCTAAATTTACCAGTGCTTATATCAATAACGGAAGGGTCTTTATAGCCGAAAAGAATTATGAAGCTGCTGCATTAAGCTTTGAAAATGCTATCAAATACGATAGCAATGCCATTGCAGCTTATATTAATCTGGGTAACCTTTCCCTTTCTCAACAAAAATTTGATCAATCGGCCCAATATATTGCTTCGGCCATCGAGCTTAATGCTCAAAGTGCACAAGCTCACCTTGCTCAGGCAAACCTTTGGATGGCTCAAATGAACTATTCCGGAGCTTTAGCCGAATTTAATGAGTCGATAAAAAAGGATGCCTCTAATCCCATTGCATTTCTTAATCGAGGAATTTGTAAAGAACAACTACGTGATAAAAAAGGAGCTTGTGACGATTGGAATCAAGCTTCTGGGTTAGGATCTAGCCTTGCTGATCAATTTCTTGGAGCTCAATGTAAAAAATAGAGCACAATAGTTTAATTGGTGTAAAACTTAGAAAAAAGATTAGAAATGAATATATTTAATTCAATGAGATACGTTTTAATTATGGTGTTAATGTCGGTGGCGTTGGTTATCAATGCACAGTCTTCCGATTCAACCCAAGTAGCTGTTCCAGATAGCATTCAAAAAGAGGTAAAAACAGAAAAACCTAAAAAAGTAAAAGCAATCGATTCGCTGGCTTTTGCAAAAATATGGGCTGCAAAAGCAGATAAATATCTTACTCAATCGCCGAAGCGTTTTGATTTGGCAATTGCAGCCTATAAAACTGCCATCGATAGTGGACTTCATACGGAGGCTACCTGTTATGGTTTAGGAAGCGCTTATTTTGAAAACAAGCAATATTCAAAGGCTTTGCCTATATTTCGTAATATTTCAAAGAAGATTGATTTGCAACATCGCGACGCATGGTTCTACCTTGGATGGTGCTATCATCTAAATTATCAGTTTGATTCCGCAATTGTAAGTTATGAAAAATATCGTTCGCTTTTTGCTTCTGATGAACTAATGCAAAAGGATGAATTAATCAAAAGACATATTGCTCAAGCAAACTTGGCCAAGCAAAATGTTGCCAAACCAACCCCATTTCAAATTGAGTTATTACCAATAAGTATTAATACTAATCAAGTAGAATACGCTGCCATTGCTACCTCCAACGATAGTCTTATGGTTTTTACTCGGAGATCGGCCAATGGCATGGGTAAATCAATGGATCAAGACGGAAATTATGATGAGGATCTGTACATCAGTTCAAAGGACAGTGCTGGAACCTGGTCAGAGCCTAAAAATATTGGCAAACCCATTAATAGTTCACAACACGAAGCTTCAGCAGGGCTTACCCCCGATGGACGACAGCTGATTGTTTATAAAAGCAGTGGTGGTGGTGATTTGTTTGTTTCAAAATTTGAAAACGACAAATGGACTTCTCCTAAAAAATTGAATAAAAATATTAACTCCTCAGCTCACGAAAGCTCAGCAAGTTTTTCTTACGACCAAACTGAGTTTTACTACAGTTCGGATCGTTTGGGTGGATTTGGAGGTCATGATATATATAAATGCAAACTCGACGCCAATGGTAAATGGGGAACTCCTGAACGATTGCCATCTAATGTAAACAGTGCCTTTGATGAAGTTTCAATGGTAGCTTTGCCTGATGGGAAAACCTATTACTTTAGTAGCAACGGTCACCAAAGCATGGGTGGGTTCGATGTTTTTAAAATTACTTATCAGGATAGTACCTGGAGTGAACCCGAAAATTTGGGATTTCCTGTGAACTCACCCGATGACGATATTTTGCTTTCTATAAGCTTTGATATGGAACATGCTTTACTATCCACCACTCGCAATGACAGTAGTTTGCATGATATTTACCAAGTTACTTTTAGCTCTGTTGCTAAAAGTCCTGAACTTGATTATGCTGGAAATTGGATTATTTCAGAGGTTAAACCTTTGCCCTTTCCAAGTGCCGAAGCTCCAAAAGAAATTAAAAACATCAATCTTACTGTATTAAAAGGGGTTATCACGGATAAAGTTTCCAAGGAACCTGTATTTGCCAATATTGAATTGGTTGATTTAGCTACTGGCGCTGTTTTAGCCAATTTTACAAGTGCTGAAACCACAGGTAATTATTTAATTTCGTTACCTTCAGGTAAAGATTATGCAATTTCTGTAAAGGCCGAAAACTTCTTATTTTTCAGCGAAAACATCACTGTTGGCGCATCAAAGGGCTATGTAGAATTGGTGAAAAATATTGAACTTCAAAAAATTGAGGTAGGGAATAAGGTGGTTTTGAAAAATGTTTTCTTTGAAACTGGCAAGTCAACCCTAACAAAAAGCTCTGAAACAGAACTGCAAAATTTGATCAATTTACTCAATAACGCTCCCAATGTGAAAATTGAAATTTCTGGTCATACAGATAATGTTGGAAATGCAGCAAAAAA
>DZDC01000002.1:13619-47818 GCA_022736595.1 Draconibacterium orientale
ATCGAAGATGGAGATATGTATTTTAATTTGGGATATGGCTATTTGCAACAAGCATTAAATAAGTATATTATAGCAAATACTTTTAATTCAAATAGTGCTGAATTGAATTATAAAATTGGGAAATGCTACTTGGAATTAAACCAGCCCGATAAGTCTTTAACAGCACTTTTTAAAGCAAGAGCACTGAATAAAAATTTATGTGATGGACTTTACTATAATATTGCCAAATCGTATCAACAGGCCCTAAAATTCGATTCTTCCATTTTTTTTTACAAAATCTATTTGAATCGGTTGGATCCTGAAAACTACAAAGCTCAACAACCCAGAATAAATCAGGCCATTCAAGAATGTAATGTAGGTAAACAATTGGTTTCTAATCCTGTTTCGGTTACCATTGAGAACTTAGGCCCCAATATTAATAGTGAATTTCCTGATTATGGGGTCGTTGTAAACATGGATGAGAGTATGCTGTTTTACACTTCGCGCCGACCTAACACCACTGGCGGCTTTCGCAATGAAGCTGATCAGATGTTTTATGAAGATAGCTATTGGAGTCTCCGACAAAACGGAAAATGGTTGCCTAACAAAAATATGGGCACCAAAATTAATACCGAAGGGCATGACGCCCCAGTGGGCATTAGTCCCGATGGACAATTGCTAATTTTATATCGTGATTTTAATGGTGGTGATCTGTTTCAAAGTATCTTAAAAGGAAAGGATTGGACCGACCCTGTAGCCTTGCCTGAACCCATTAATACAAAGTACCAAGAATCATCAGCTTCCTATTCCTATAATGGTAAACGATTGTTTTTTGTAAGCGATCGTCCCAAAGGATTTGGAGGTAAGGATATATATTATACCGATTTACAAAGTGATGGTAAGTGGGGAGAAGCGATTAATTTAGGCGCTAAGGTCAATACATCAGGCGATGAAATCGCTGTTTTTTGCATGCCCGATGGCAAAACCATTTATTTTAGTAGTAATGCTCATTCAGGCATGGGTGATTTTGATGTATTTCGATCATCGTTCATTAATAATACATGGTCCACTCCTGAAAATTTGGGGTATCCCATTAACAATACCGGTAGCGACGTGTTTTTTGCACTTTCTGCTTCTGGAAAGAGTGCTTATGTTTCTTCTCGCAGAACGGAAGGGCTTGGGGATCAAGATATTTATGTCATTAGTTATACCGAAGATGAGAGGAAAGATTCTGTCACCATAGCGAACCAAATCAAAGATGATAAAGTAAATACAACCAATGCAAGAGGAACTTCGTTAACGCTTCTGAGCGGGTTTGTGATGGATGAAGTAACAAAAGTCGCCATTGAAGCGTCTTTGGAACTTACCGATAATCAAACTGGAAAAGTGATTGCCGCCTTTACCTCTAACTCATTGACAGGAAAATACATGATTTCGTTACCTTCGGGTTATAATTATGGAATGAATGTAAACGCCAATGGCTATTTGTTTCACAGTGAGAATTTCGTCATCGAACAAGACCAAGCATTTAAACAAATGCAGCTCAACATCAATCTTAAGAAAGTGGAAGTGGGCAAAAGTATTGCTCTTAATAATATTTTCTTCGATTACGATAAATCGAGCTTGAACAATGAGTCCGTATCGGAATTGAATCGACTGACAATTTTATTGAACGAATATCCCAGTCTCAAAATTCAAGTGGAAGGGCATACCGATAATGTGGGTACGCACGAATACAATCAGCAACTATCTGAAGCTAGAGCAAAAGCCGTTGTAGATTATTTGATAAGCAAAGGAATAGATTCAGCTCGATTGAAGTACATGGGATTTGGTTATTCAAAACCTGTCGCCGATAACACTGAGCAGGAGGGAAGAGGTAAAAATAGAAGATCAGAATTTAAAATCATCGATAAATAGAGGTCTATATAATAAATTTGAAAAGTCTGAGTTAAGCAAAAATGCAAATAAGTAAAAAGACATCTATACTCTTTAGTTTACTACTACTTTCTTTTTTTGGGTTTTCACAGATAAAATATCCATGGGAAGAGAATGAGAATACGCCCCATTTGATACAGTTTTCAGGAGTAGTGGTAACAGGGGATAGTTTAAAACCAGTGCCTTTTGCCGGGATTCAGATTGTAGGAACCTATTATGGAACATCTTCAGATTATAATGGATTCTTTTCTATGGTAGCAAAAGCTGGAGATGTTATTCAATTTACATCCATTGGATATCGAACGGCTCGATATAAAATTCCAGATACTCTTAGTTCTACTCGATATACGCTCATCCAAATGATGCAAACAGATACCATTTTGTTAATGGAAACTGTTATTTATCCTTGGCCCTCTTTAGCTGCACTTGAGCAAGCCATTGTAAATATTGTAATTCCGGAAGACGATTACGATAGGGCAATAAAAAACCTTACCCTTCAAGAGTTGAGAGAAAGAGGGGAGTATATGCCCATGGATGGGTCAATGAATTATCGACATCAAATGCAACAAATTATTAATAAGTCATACTATAATGGGCAATATATGCCTTATCAATTCCTTAACCCCTTTGCATGGGCTCAGTTTATAGAAGCATGGAAGGCTGGCAAGTTTAAAAAGAAAGATTAAACGCTACGCTATTTTTTGTGCAAACCACATTCACGGGTGTCGGGGTTTTCCCACCACCATCTTCCAGCTCTTACATCCTCACCTTCAATGATTGCCCGGGTACAAGGTTGGCAACCAATGCTGGGAAAACCTTGGTCGTGCAAGGTATTGTACGGAATTTTATGGGTTTTAATATAGTTCCAAACGTCAGCCTCAGTCCAATCAATCAAAGGATTTATTTTAATACTCTGGTTTAGGGCATCCCATTCCACCTTTTGCATCTCAGTTCTGGTAATCGATTGCGATCGACGCAAACCAGTAAACCATGCATTCTTACCTTCAATGGCTCTTTTAAGTGGATTGAGTTTGCGTATTTGGCAGCAAAGCTTTCTATTTTCAACACTTTCGTAAAATAAATTTATACCGTGGTTCAATACCATTGCTTCCAATTCACTTGAATCTGGAGAATATACATGGATTTGAAGCTTGTATTTTTTAACGGTGCTATCGAGTAAATTATAGGTTTCAGGAAAGATGCGCCCAGTATCTAAAGTAAAAATCTGACATTTCTTTTCGCTATTGTATATCAAATGCGTTATTACTTGGTCTTCAGCGCCTAAACTGGTTCCAAAGACGATTTCCTCATTCCAATTTTGATTAAAAAAGTTAACTATTTCTTGAGCATTCAAAGGTGCAACAAGTTTATTTAATTCCTCGACGGATTGTTGATTAAGGTGCATATTTAACTATTTTAATTCAGTTACAACTTCAACACTTTCTAATAAATAGGGGTCGGCTTTCAGCTTTTTATGCCATTCATTGGCCGATTTCACTTTTGCAGTATCCGAGGCAATAAATTCCATGTCAATTTTAAGAGGAGACACCATTAATAAGGTAGTGTCGGTGAAAAGATTTTTATACAAGTCATTCTCTTGTTTTCGTTTCGCCATTTCGGCTCGGTATTGCGTTAAGTTTAAGCTTACAAGGGTTTGATCTTGGTACTTTTTTACTGACTTAGCTTGTTGCTCAAGAAGACTAAAGGTATTGTTGCTCTTAATTCTTTTGGTGCTTTTAGTCACAATATCCTTCTTTTTTTGTATTGAGTTAGTCGGTTGGTATTGGGTGGTGTTGATTTTATCCCAGTCTAAATGATGATCGAGTTCGGCTTCACCATATTTTATGTATTTGTACTGATCAGGTAAGATAATATCTGGTACCACACCTTTGAGCTGGGTGCTTTCCCCTGTAATTCTATAAAACTTTTGGAAGGTAAGTTTCAATGCTCCAAAGGGTTTGTAAGTGTTGTAATTTCCATTTACAATTTCATCTAAATCAATAAAACGTTGAACTGTTCCCTTTCCAAAGGATTTTTGACCACCAATAATGACGGCTCTTCCATAATCTTGGAGAGCACCAGCAAAAATTTCTGAGGCTGATGCACTGTTTGAATTTACCATTACGGCCATGGGACCGTCATAAAGAACTGAAGGATCATTATCGCTTAAGATTTCGGGAGCTCCTGTTTTTTGTCGCACTTGTACGATTGGGCCAGTGGGTATAAACAAGCCTGCCATGGTAACCACGTCGGGGAGGCTACCCCCTCCATCGTTTCTAAGATCGATAATGAGACCGTCGATACCCTGATTTTTTAACTTGATTACTTCTTTTCTTACATCATCTGAGCACCTACGTCCCCCTCCTTTTTCATTAAAGTTGACATAGAATGAAGGCAAATAGATGTATCCAATGTTTTTATTGGAGCTGGGGCTTTTTATAATGGCTGATTTAGCATAAGTTTCTTCAATTACCACGATATCCCGTACAATGCTGATTTGCTTAATATCACCTTCCACGGTTTTCACTGTGAGTTTAACAGTAGTTCCTTTTTTACCACGGATATAGGTTACCGCTTTGTCAATACGCATCCCCGATATTTCAACGGTTTCACCATTTTCTTGAGTAACTTTTAAAATTAAGTCGCCCGCTTTTAATTCACCTTGTTTATAAGAAGGGCTTCCTGGCATGATTTGAACCACTTTAATAAAGCCGTCTTTTTCTTGCAAGGTAGCTCCAATTCCTTCTAATTGCCCGCTCATGGCAATGTCAAAATCTTCTTTGTCCTTTGGAGGAAAATAGTTGGTGTGAGGATCAAAGCAAGCGCTGACTGAGTTAAGATACAAGGAAAAAAAGTCTTTTCTTTCCATTTGAGATAATCGATGAAGATAATCTTGATTGCGTTTCTTAACTTTTTCGCGGGCTTCCTTTTCAATAGTTGTGAAGTCTTTAATTGCGATAGATGTATCCTTTTTTTCAGCAGCAGCTTCTTGAATTTCGAGCTGAGTTACCATTTCAAGCATCACTTGATATTTTAGCGATTTACGCCACGAATCTTTAAGCTCGTCCTTGCTTTTAGCAAAACTGTTTTTCTTATCATCCAACTCGAGTTCGTCGTTAAGGTCAAATTGAAAGGGTTCACTTAAAATATTTTCATAAAGTGCTTCTACTTCGCTGATGCGTTTGGTGAGAATACTGTATGATAAGTCAAAAAAGTCGAGATTGAGTGCATTGAGTTGGTCATCCAACTGGAGACGGTAAGCTTTCAACTGAGTATAATCTGATTCAAGTAGAAATTTTTTGGTATAATCAATGCCTTCGATATAGGAATCGAATACTTTTTCCGAAAATTGATCATCCACTGGAATATTGTCATAATGGGCATATTTTAGTCCACTCATTAAAAGTTCAAGGACAATTTTCTCCTTATCTTTTTGGTCTTCAGTATAGGTTTTGTAAGCGGCTATTAATGCAATTGGCAAAAGTAACGCCACAACTTTGATGATAATGCTTCTCATAATTTTAATTAAAAATGGAGAGCGAAAATAAAAAAATAATCATCGGTAAGCCCAAAGCAATTGTTATAAAATGTTACAAAAGGGAAATATTAATAGGGCAAGGGTTCCCTATGAGGGGGCATTGTCAGTAATTAATGTATAATTCAGGATGGAAAAGGGATCGCTTTTTCAAATGGAACGACAAATCATGTGGTGAAAAACTTTTAAAACTAGGGAGAATAATGAAGCTAGTGGTGACTTTATCAGCTAAATAGACAAGTGGATAAAATAATTCAAATAATTTTGATAAAAAGATTTGTAAAATAAAAATAATGTTTATCTTTGCAGCCGCTTTTTATGGTAGCGAATCGTAAGATTAAGTACTATTAAAGCGAGTAAGATAAATTGTAAGGAACCTGATAAGGACAGACCGGTATAGGTTCCAAAAAAGTGAGAGTATCACTTTTGGGTCTGAATTAAGTGTCCTTCCTTCCAATTTTTCATACAAATCTTAATGTCAATAGTTCAAATAAGACAATTTAGTCAATTTAAATATTTGAATTTTAGTGTTTTATGTAAATAAATATTTATTTACAATGAGGTGTTGATAATTAAGTTCTTAATTGTACTTTTGCAAACCCATTTTTAGGGTGAAATAATATCAATTGAAGCTAATAATTTATTTTAAATTATGCCAACAATACAACAATTAATTAGAAAAGGTCGCAAGAAGTTGACTGATAAAAGTAAAGCTCCCGCATTGGATTCATGTCCACAGCGTCGTGGAGTTTGTGTGCGTGTATATACCACTACCCCCAAGAAACCAAACTCAGCAATGCGTAAGGTAGCTCGTGTACGTTTAACCAATCAAAAGGAAGTGAATGCCTATATTCCTGGTGAAGGACACAATTTGCAAGAGCACTCCATCGTGTTAATTAGAGGAGGAAGAGTGAAAGACCTTCCTGGAGTACGTTACCACATCGTTCGTGGTGCACTCGATACCTTAGGTGTTGAAGGTCGTACTCAACGTAGATCAAAATACGGTACCAAGCGTCCTAAAAAAGGTGCTCTAGCTAAAGGTGCTCCAGCTAAGGGCGCTCCAGCAAAAGGTGCTCCATCAAAGAAGAAATAGCATTATACATTATAAATAAGGTGTAACAATGAGAAAACAAAAGCCTAAAAAACGAATTATTTTACCAGATCCAAAATTCAATGATGTTTTGGTTACCAAATTCGTAAACAATATGATGTACGAAGGCAAGAAAAATATTTCATATAATATTTTTTATGATGCCATGGAAATTGTACAACAAAAATTAAAAGAGGAAAACGCTCTTGAAGTGTTCAAAAAAGGACTTTCAAACGTTACCCCTTCAGTAGAGGTAAAAAGTAGAAGAATTGGAGGAGCAACCTTCCAAATTCCTACCGAAATTTATCCTGCACGTAAACAATCCATCGGTATCAAAGCTCTTATCGCTGCGTCACGTAACCGTCATGAGAAATCAATGGCTCAGAAATTAGCTGGTGAAATCATAGCCGCTTTTAAAGAAGAAGGTACCGCATACAAGAAGAAAGAAGATACTCACCGTATGGCCGATGCTAATAAAGCATTCTCCCATTTTCGTTTCTAAATAATTCATTGCAAAAAGTTTATGTCAAATAGCTTACTACATACAAGAAACATTGGTATTATGGCGCACATCGATGCTGGTAAAACTACCACCACCGAGCGTATTCTGTACTATACTGGCAAAAGCCATAAAATTGGTGAAGTGCATGACGGTGCTGCTACTATGGACTGGATGGTTCAGGAGCAAGAACGTGGTATCACCATTACTTCTGCTGCTACTACTGTATTTTGGAAACATAACAACATTGAAAATAAAATTAACATCATTGATACTCCCGGACACGTTGACTTCACCGTTGAAGTAGAACGTTCTCTTCGTATCCTTGATGGTGCTGTAGCACTTTTTTGTGCCGTTGGTGGGGTGGAACCTCAATCCGAAACCGTATGGCGTCAAGCTACAAAATATAAAGTTCCTCGTTTGAGCTTCATTAATAAAATGGACCGTTCTGGAGCCGATTTTTATTCTGTAGTAAATCAAATTAAAGAACGTCTAAAAGCCAATCCTGTTCCACTTCAAATTCCAATTGGAAGTGAAGAGCATTTTAAAGGGGTTGTGGATCTCATTCGTAATAAAGCTTTCGTTTGGGATGAAACAGATCAAGGAGTAAATGTATCCGAAATTCCTATTCCTGCTGATTTAATCGAAACCGCTGAAAAGTACCGTATGGCTCTCATTGAAGGTGTGGCTGAAGAAAGCGATCACCTTCTTGAAAAGTTTATGGATGATCCCAATTCAATTACTGAAGAGGAAATGCTTTACCATATTCGTAAAGCTACTGTCGAAATGCGGATAACTCCAGTAATGTGTGGTTCTGCATTTAAAAATAAAGGGGTTCAAATGCTACTTAATGCCGTTATCGACTTCTTACCAAGTCCGCTCGACATTGAAGCTGTAGAAGGAGTTAATCCTGATACAGGTGAAACTGAACTTCGTCATGTGAAATCTGATGCTCCATTTGCAGCTTTAGCTTTCAAAATCGCAACCGATCCTTTCGTAGGACGTATTGCATTCTTCCGAGTTTACTCAGGTAGTCTCGACGCTGGAAGTTATGTACTTAATACCGGTACAGGTAAAAAAGAACGTATCAGCCGAATCATGCAAATGCATGCCAATAAGCAAAATCCATTGGACCGTATCGAAGCAGGAGACATTGGAGCTGCTGTGGGTTTTAAAACCATTCGTACTGGTGATACTCTTTGTGTTGAGGATTTCCCAATAGTTCTTGAATCAATGGATTTCCCAAATCCTGTAATCAGTATTGCCATTGAGCCTAAAACTCAAAAGGATTCTGATAAATTAGGTAACTCCCTAGCAAAACTAGCTGAAGAAGATCCTACTTTCAAAGTTCATACTGATGAAGATAGTGGACAAACCATTATCAGCGGTATGGGAGAATTGCACTTAGAAATTTTGATAGACCGTCTTCAACGCGAGTTCAAAGTAGAGTGTAACCAAGGACAACCTCAGGTAGCTTATAAAGAAGCATTATTGTCAAGCACCGAACACAGAGAAGTTTACAAGAAACAATCGGGGGGTCGTGGTAAATATGCCGATATCCAGTTTGAAATTGGACCTGCTGATAGTGGAGTTGAAGGCCTTCAGTTTATCGATGAAATCAAGGGTGGTGTTATTCCAAAAGAATTTGTCCCCAGCATCGAGAAAGGTTTCAAAGAAGCAATGAAAAATGGTACCCTAGCTGGTTTCGAGTTAGATAACCTTAAAGTACGCTTGTTTTATGGCGGATATCATGCAGTGGATTCAGACCAATTGTCATTTGAATTGGCAGCAAAAGTAGGTTTCAAAGACGCATGTCGTAAACTTAACCGTTGTCTGCTTGAGCCTGTCATGAAGGTAGAAGCAGTTACCCCAGACGATTATATGGGAGATATCATCGGAGACTTAAACAAACGCCGTGGAATGGTTGAAGGAGTTACAGCTAAAGATGGTATTCAAACTATCAAAGCCATGGTTCCGCTAAGCAATATGTTTGGTTATGTTACCAGCTTACGCACCATCAGTTCTGGACGTGCTACATCAACCATGGAATTCCACCATTACGCACAAGTTCCACAAAACATTGCAGACGAAATTATAAAGAAATAAATGCATATTTAAACGCATATGAGTCAGAAAATTAGAATTAAATTAAAATCATTCGATTACAATCTGGTGGATAAATCCGCAGAGAAAATCGTTAAGACTGTAAAATCAACAGGTGCAGTGGTAAACGGACCTATTCCGCTTCCAACCGACAAAAAGATCTATACAGTATTGCGTTCAACATTCGTAAACAAGAAAGCACGCGAGCAATTTGAGCACTCTACTTACAAACGTCTTTTAGATATTTACAGCACCACTTCAAAAACCATTGACGCTCTAATGAAATTAGAATTGCCTAGTGGTGTAGAAGTAGAAATTAAAGTGTAACTGAAAATTAAGTCAATTAGAAATGTCAGGAATAATAGGAAAAAAAATCGGCATGACTAGCCTTTTCGATGCCTCTGGTAAAAATATACCATGCACAGTAATCGAAGCTGGTCCTTGTGTAGTAACACAAGTTAGAACCATGGAAATAGATGGTTATGAGGCTATTCAACTTGCTTTTGACGAAGCAAAAGAAAAGCACACCACCAAAGCCATGATGGGTCATTTCAAAAAAGCAAATACTACTCCTAAACGTGCTTTAGCCGAGTTTACTCGTTTTGAAGTGCGCAGAGCCTTCGGTGATGTAGTTACCGTGGATGTATTTAGCGAAGGAGAATATGTTGACGTATCAGGAAATACCAAAGGAAAAGGATTCCAAGGTGTGGTAAAACGTCACGGTTTTAGTGGTGTAGGTGGAGCAACCCATGGTCAGCACAATCGTTTGCGTGCCCCTGGTTCATTGGGAGCAAGCTCATGGCCTTCACGCGTATTCAAAGGAATGCGTATGGCTGGTCGTACCGGTGGCAACTCCGTGAAAATGATCAACCTTGAAGTGTTAAAAGTTGTACCAGAAAAGAATCTACTTATTGTTAAGGGATCAATTCCAGGTGCTATTAATTCATACGTAAAAGTAGAGAGATGGAGCTAGTAGTATATAAAACCACAGGAGAAGAATCGGGTCGCAAAGTTGTTCTTAACGAACAAATTTTTGGAATCGAGCCCAATGATCACGCTATTTACCTCGATGTAAAATTGCTTCAAGCCAATAAACGTCAAGGAACTCATAGTGCTAAGGAACGTAATGCAGTTTCAGGAAGTACCCGTAAGCTGAAAAGACAAAAGGGAACTGGTGGAGCTCGTTCTGGTGATATTAAGAGTCCATTATTGCGAGGTGGAGGAAGAGTATTTGGACCACGTCCGCGCAACTACTCTTTTAAGTTAAATAAGAAAGTTCGCAAGATTGCCCGTCTGTCGGCACTTACTTACAAAGCCAAAGAAAATGGCATTTTGATAGTAGAAGACTTCAACATGGCAACTCCTAAAACCAAACTGTTTAATCAAATTCTTACCAACCTTAAGGTTAATGAAATCAGAACTTTATTGGTATTACCTATAGTAGATCAAAATATGTATCTAAGCTCACGCAACTTGTTCAGAAGTAGCATTGCCACAGCAAAGGATATCAATACTTACGATTTGCTTCACGCCAATAAATTGATCATCACCGAAAGTGGAATCAAAGAAATTGAAAAATTATTCAACGAATAGATCGATTTAGTTTAATTCATAAACATTAGTAAAGATGAATATTTTAGAAAGGCCCATCATTTCAGAAAAGATGAACCAGTTAAGCGAGAAGTTTCAGCGCTATGGATTCATTGTAAATAAGAAGGCCAACAAGATTCAGATTAGAAAGGCAGTTGAAGAACTTTACAATGTTGAAGTTGTGGCTGTAAACACCATGAATTATAGTGGTAAAAGTAAGACCCGTGGTACTAAATCGGGTTTTATTTCCGGTAGCACCGGTGCTTTCAAAAAAGCAGTTATCACCTTAGCAGATGGTCAAAGTATTGATTTTTATAGTAATATCTAGTAGAAGATAGAGATGGCTTTAAAGAAATTCAAACCAACAACCTCCAGTCAACGCTTCAAAATTGTAAGCGCATTTGACGACATCACAACCGCAACACCTGAAAAGAGTTTGTTGGCTCCAGTCAAAAATTCAGGTGGTCGCGACAATAAAGGTAAAATGACCATGCGCTACATTGGTGGCGGTCATAAAAAGCAATACCGTATCATCGACTTTAAACGTGAGAAGGACGGAGTTCCTGCAACCGTTAAAAGTATTGAGTACGATCCAAATCGTACCGCACGTATCGCATTGCTATTTTATGCAGATGGTGAAAAACGTTATATTGTAGCACCCAAAGGCTTGCAAGTTGGCAAAACCTTAATGTCAGGTCCAGGAAGCGCACCAGAAGTTGGTAATACACTTTTGCTGAGCGAGATTCCATTCGGTACCATCATTCACAACATTGAGTTGCGTCCCGGTCAAGGAGCTAAAATGGCTCGTAGCGCTGGAAGTTACGCACAATTGATGTCGCGAGACGGAAAGTTTGCCATCATCAAATTGCCTTCAGGCGAAACCCGAATGATACTTCAAAGCTGCCGCGCAACCGTAGGTATGGTGAGTAACCCTGACCATAACTTGGAAGTGAGTGGAAAAGCAGGTCGTACTCGTTGGATGGGTCGTCGTCCTCGTGTAAATGCTGTACGTATGAATCCTGTCGATCACCCCATGGGTGGAGGAGAAGGACGTTCTACGGGAGGTCACCCAAGATCACGTAAAGGCACTCCAGCTAAAGGTTATCGTACCCGTAGCAAGAAAAACCTTTCGGATAAGTATATAGTTGAAAGAAAGAAGAAGTAATTTAATAGCCTAAGAATATGAGTCGTTCGCTTAAAAAAGGTCCATTTATACACTACAAACTAGACCGTAAGGTATTGGCCGCTCAAGAGTCAGGAAAAAAATCCACCATCAAAACATGGTCGAGAGCATCAATGATCTCTCCCGATTTTGTTGGATTAACATTAGCAGTTCATAATGGAAATAAATTTATTCCAGTGTATGTAACTGAAAATATGGTAGGTCACAAGTTAGGTGAGTTTTCGCCCACCCGTACATTCCGTGGCCATGCTGGTAGTAAAAATAAAGGCAAGAAATAAATTCTAAAGTCATGGGAGTTAGAAAACGTAAAAGCGCTGAAGTACGCAAAGAGAATAACAAAAGCACCTATTTTGCTAGGTTAAATGATGTTCCAACTTCACCACGCAAGATGAGACTTGTGGCCGACTTAGTTCGTAACGTAAATGTTGAACAAGCGTTGGCTATTCTGAAACATTCACCAAAAGAAGCTTCAGATCGCTTATATAAATTATTGTTAAGTGCTATAAGTAATTGGCAAGCCAAAAACCAAGGTGCCCGAATGGAAGAAGCTCACTTATTTGTAAGTGAAGTATTCGTAGATAGCGGTCGTCAGCTGAAACGTATCCGTACTGCCCCACAAGGTCGTGCCAATCGTATCCGCAAGCGCTCTAACCACATTACCTTGTTTCTTAACAGTAGAGTAGAGCTTAACACCGAAATTACAAACAATTAATTAGTCGAAAATGGGTCAAAAAGCAAATCCAATAGGTTTACGATTAGGAATCACTCGTGGTTGGGATTCTAACTGGTTTGGTGGAAAAAGTTTCGAAACAAAAATCGTAGAAGACGATAAAATTCGTAAGTATTTGAAAGCACGTCTAGCAAAAGCTAGCGTTTCAAAAATAAATATCGAAAGAACTCTTAAGTTAATCACTGTTACCATCAATACCGCCCGTCCTGGAATCATTATTGGTAAACAAGGTACCGAAGTAGATAAACTCAAAGAAGAGCTTAAAAAAATTACTGGTAAAGAAATACAAATCAATATCCTTGAGATAAAGAGACCGGAACTCGATGCTTACTTGGTAGGCCAATCCGTGGCTCAACAAATTGAAGGTCGTGTTTCATACCGTAGAGCAATTAAAATGGCTATAGCAAGCAGTATGCGAATTGGCGCCGAAGGTATCAAAGTTATGATATCAGGTCGAATTGGTGGCGCTGAAATGGCTCGTAGTGAAATGTACAAAGAAGGTCGTATTCCGTTACATACCCTTCGCGCCGATATCGATTATGCATTGGTTGAAGCACATACCACTTACGGATTGCTTGGAGTTAAAGTGTGGATTTTTAAAGGTGAAGTTTATGGCAAACGCGACTTTAGCGTTTACGAGTCAGCAGCCGTTAATGCTAATGATGCCAACCGTAAAAACACCAATCAACGCAATAAGAAGAATCCACGCAAAAGAACTCGATAACCCAATATTAACGAACCTCTAAAATTTTGTAATAATGTTACAGCCAAAGAGAACAAAGTTCAGAAAACAAATGAAGGGAAGAATGAAAGGAAACGTGTCTCGCGGGGCAATGTTATCTTTCGGTTCTTTTGGAATAAAATCCCTTGAAGAAACCTGGATTACCGGACGTCAAATTGAAGCTGCTCGTCAAGCAGTTACCCGTTACATGAAACGTGAAGGGCAAATTTGGATTCGCCTATTCCCCGACAAACCTATCACCAAAAAGCCTGCAGAGGTACGTATGGGTAAAGGAAAAGGTGCACCTGAAGGATTTGTTGCCCGATGCAAACCTGGTAAAATCTTATTTGAAGCCGAAGGAGTATCCTTGGAAGTGGCTAAAGAAGCAATGCGCTTAGCAGCCCAAAAACTTCCAGTGAAGACTAAATTTATCGTACGAAACGATTACTCTGAATAGTCGGGTTAACCTTTAAAATCTAAGAATCAAACCATGAAAAAAGAAGTAATTAAAGATTTATCCACCGACGATCTTAAAGATCGTTTAAGTGAAGAGCAGTTGTTTTTGACCAAAACCAAATTGCATCATGCAGTTAGTCAAATCGAAAACCCTCAAGTCATCAAAAATACCCGCAAAAGTATTGCTCGTATTAATACTGAATTGAGAAAACGTGAATTAGAAGCTGCTAGTAAATAATGTTAATCCGAACCAAGATGGAAGAAAGCAGAAACTTAAGAAAAGAACGTATAGGTGTTGTAGTTAGCAACAAGATGGATAAAACCATCTCCGTTAACATAGAACGTAAAGTTAAACATCCTATGTACGGAAAATTCGTAAAGAGATCCAAAAAATATTTGGCTCATGACGAACTAAACACTTGCGGCATTGGTGATACCGTGCGTATCATGGAAACTCGTCCGCTTAGTAAAAACAAATGTTGGAGATTAGTCGAAATCATTGAAAGAGCTAAATAATTATGTTACAACAAGAATCAAGAGCAATAGTAGCCGATAATAGCGGCGCCAGAGAAGTACTCGTTATTCGAGTGCTTGGAGGAACAAAACGTCGTTACGCTCGCATAGGCGACAAAGTAGTAGTGACCATAAAAAATGCTATCCCCAGTGGTAACGTTAAAAAAGGTACAGTAGCAAAAGCAGTGGTTGTTCGCTCCAAAAAAGAAATCCGCCGCAACGATGGATCCTACATCCGTTTCGATGATAACGCTGTAGTATTGTTAAATGGAGCAGGTGAAATGATGGGTACCCGCATTTTTGGTCCCGTTGCCCGTGAACTTCGTGAAAAGAAGTTTATGAAAATAGTTTCATTAGCACCCGAAGTATTGTAGGTATAACTCGCAAGAATTGAAGTAAAATGAATGCAAAATTAAAACTCAAAAAAAACGATATCGTAAAAGTTATCGCTGGTCAAGACAAAGGCAAAGATGGTAAGATCCTCGAGATCATTACTGAGAAAAACAAAGCCTTAGTCGAAGGTGTTAACATGGTATCCAAGCATACTAAGCCTAGTGCTAAGCACCCTCAAGGCGGTATCATTCAGAAAGAAGCCCCCATCCACATCTCAAATCTTATGTTTGTTGATGCTAAAGGTAAAGCTACACGCGTAGGCCGTAAAGAGGTTGATGGAAAAATTGTTCGTTACTCTAAAAAATCAGAGGAGGTAATTAAATAATGAATTATACACCAAGTCTTAAAGTAAAATATTCCGACGAAATTGTTCCAGCTTTAATGCAACAATTTAATTATAAGTCGATAATGGAAGTTCCTCGCTTAATGAAGATTTCTATTAACCAAGGCGTAGGTAATGCCATTAGCGATAAAAAAATGCTTGACCTCACCGTTGAAGAACTTTCTAATATCGCTGGTCAAAGAGCCGTTAAAACATTGTCAAAAAAGGACATCTCAAACTTCAAACTTCGTAAAGGTGTGGGCATTGGTGCTCGTGTAACCCTTCGTCGCGAAAGAATGTACGAATTCCTTGAAAGACTCGTAAATGTTTCTTTGCCCCGCGTACGTGACTTTAGAGGTATCAATAATAAAGGTTTCGACGGTAAAGGAAATTACAACCTCGGTATCAAAGAACAATTGATCTTCCCCGAAATTGTAATGGATAAAGTAACTCGTATCCAAGGTATGAACATCACCTTCGTAACCACTGCTAAAACAGACGCCGAAGCATACGCATTGTTGAAAGAATTTGGATTACCATTTAAAACTGATAAATAATGGCTAAAGAATCAATGAAAGCGCGCGAGCGCAAAAGAGAAAAAATGGTAGCTAAATATGCCAAGAAAAGAGCTGCCCTTAAAGAGGCTAACGATGTGGAAGGTTTACAAAAACTTCCAAAAAATGCTAGCCCAGTGCGTTTGCATAACCGTTGCCAACTTTCAGGTCGTCCAAGAGGGTATATGCGCCAATTTGGAATCAGCCGTATCAACTTCCGCGAAATGGCGCTCGCAGGCCTTATCCCTGGAGTTAAGAAAGCAAGCTGGTAAATATTAAATATTAATTTTTAAAATACAATAAGATGGTAACCGATCAAATAGCAGATTATTTGACTAGAATTAGAAATGCAGTAGCTGCAAAACATAAAGTAGTCGAAGTGCCTTCTTCAAACATGAAAAAAGAAATAACCAAAATTCTCTACAATAAAGGTTATATTCTTAGTTACAAGTTTGTTGATGAGGGCGTTAGTAAAACAATCAAAATTGCACTTAAGTATCATCCCGAAACTAAAGCCTCAGCAATTCAATCCTTGGAACGTATTAGTAAACCTGGTTTACGTAAATATGCCAATTCAAAAAGCATTCCTAGAGTAATCAATGGTCTAGGTATCGCAATTCTGTCAACTTCAAGCGGTATTATTACCGATAAAGAAGCTCGTCAATTGAATGTAGGTGGGGAAGTTATTTGTTATGTAAGCTAATTTTCAAAAAAGATAACGTATGTCAAGAATAGGAAAAATGCCCATCGCTATACCTGCTGGTGTAGAGATCAACATCAACATCAATAGCATTGTTGTTAAAGGAAAATTAGGAACGCTTACTCAAGCATTTGATCATAATGCAGTTGAAGTTAAAGTTGAAAACAACCAAATATTAGTACAACGGTTTAATGATTCAAAAGATGCTCGCTCTAAACATGGTCTTTATCGTGCTTTAATCAATAACATGGTTAAAGGTGTTTCCGAAGGATTTAAATCAGTACAGGAATTAGTTGGGGTAGGTTACCGTGCCGTAACTCAAGAGCAAGTTCTAGATTTGTCTCTTGGTCAATCTCACCACATCTATTTTCAAATTCCTGCTGAAGTGAAGGTTGAAACCATTTCTGAAAAAGGTAAAAACCCACTCGTAGTACTTACCACTGCCGATAAGCAATTGTTAGGTCAAATCAGTTCAAAAATCAGATCATTACGCAAACCTGAACCATACAAAGGTAAAGGGGTTCGTTACCAAAATGAGGTTGTACGTAGAAAAGCTGGTAAATCAGCTGGTAAAAAATAATATTATAAATAAAGCACGATGAAAGATACAAAATTATTTCACAGATCTCGGATTAGACGCCGTGTTCGCGCCAAAATATCAGGAACTCCTGAACGTCCAAGATTGAGTGTTTTTAGAAGCAATAAACAAATTTATGCACAGATTATCGACGACGCAGCAGGTCGCACCATTGCAGCTGCTTCTTCAATCGATAAAGAAGTAGCTTCTAAAAAAGTTAACAAAATAGAACAAGCCAAGTTAGTAGGTGCACTTTTAGCCGATCGCGCTAAAGAAGCCGAAGTAGAAACTGTGGTCTTCGACCGCGGAGGTTATATCTACCACGGACGTGTTAAGTCATTGGCTGATGGAGCTAGAGAAGGTGGTCTTAATTTTTAAAACAACGGAAAAGGTATGAACGATAATAAAATCAAATCAAGCGAAATTGAATTTAAAGATCGCCTTGTAAGCATCCAAAGAGTTACCAAAGTAACCAAAGGAGGAAGAACATTTAGCTTTTCAGCAATTGTGGTTGTTGGAAACGAAAATGGGGTGGTAGGTTACGGACTAGGAAAAGCCAATGAGGTGACTGCAGCTATATCAAAAGGAATTGATGATGCTAAAAAACACTTGATTCAAGTGCCTCTTAACAAAGGAACCCTGCCTCATGAGCAAACAGGAAAGTATAGCGGAGCTCGCGTTTTTATGAAACCCGCTTCTGCTGGTACTGGAGTAATTGCCGGTGGTGCAATGCGTGCCGTGCTTGAAAGCGTTGGAATAAAGGATGTGTTAGCTAAATCAAAAGGGTCTTCAAACCCTCACTCTGTGGTAAAAGCAACGATTGACGCTCTATCCCAACTCAGAGATCCTCGCACCATCGCTAAAATGCGTGGTATTACTTTAAATAAAGTTTTTAATGGTTAATTTCGGAAGCATTAATATAGTATTTTTGCACGTTTAAAATTAAGGAGAATGGAAAAGCTCAGAATTAAACAAATCAAAAGCGGTATAGGCCGCCCAGAGGATCAAAAGCGTACCCTAAAAGCTTTAGGAATTAGCAAGATGCAACGTCCACGCGAAGTTGTAGTAAGCCCTCAAGTATTGGGTATGATCGAAAAAGTAAAGCATTTGCTTTCAGTAGAAGAAGTTTAGTATTTAATATTTTAAGTAATAAAGTAATGGATTTAAGTAATCTTAAACCAGCCTCAGGCTCAGTAAAAAATCGTAAGCGCATTGGTCGCGGTCAAGGTTCTACTCGTGGTGGTACCTCTACGCGTGGACATAAAGGTCAAAAATCTCGTTCTGGCTATTCTTCAAAAGCTGGATTCGAAGGAGGTCAAATGCCTTTGTACCGTCGCTTACCTAAGTTTGGTTTCAAAAACATCAATCGTGTCGAATATCAAGGTATAAACCTAGATGTTATACAAGCACTTTGCGATTCAAAAGGAATTTCCTTTTTCGATTTTGAAGTGTTTGTTAACAACGGTTTAGCCAGCAAGAATGATTTGGTTAAAATACTAGGACGTGGTGTCCTAAGTTCAAAAGTTGAAATCCATGCTCACGCATTTACTGCTACTGCCTTATCGGCTATCGAAAAAGTAAATGGTGTTGCAACCAAACTTTAATATTTTATGAAGAAATTTATAGAAACATTAAAGAACATTTGGCATATAGAAGAGTTACGTAATCGTATCATTCTAACGTTGTCGCTTGTGATGATTTACCGTTTGGGAGCCTATGTAGTTCTTCCAGGGGTAGATCCTCGCGGTTTGGAAGCCCTCCAACAACAAGGTGAAGACGGATTGATTGGACTTATTAATATGTTTTCAGGTGGAGCTTTCTCCAATGCATCCATTTTTGCGTTGGGTATTATGCCTTATATCACTGCATCCATCGTGATTCAGCTTTTGACTATGGCAGTTCCTTACTTCCAAAAGATTCAAAAAGAAGGAGAAAGTGGTCGTAAGAAAATAAATCAAATTACCCGACTCCTAACCGTAATTATTGTGGCTTTTCAGGCTCCAGGATACATCGCTAATATGATTAATACTCTTGGAAAATATTACCAAAGCGAGTCAGGTGCTGTTTTAGAAACCGTTCCATTATATACCGATAGCCCAACCTTTTTCTATGTTTTATCTGTAGTTATCCTTATTGCAGGTACCATGTTTATTATGTGGTTAGGTGAGCGTATTACCGATAAAGGTATTGGAAATGGTATTTCTTTAATCATTATGATTGGTATTATTGCACGTCTTCCAATGGCTCTTGTTGCTGAGTTTTCATCTAAAGTAACTCAACAAACAGGAGGGTTGGTGATGTTCCTAGCCGAAATGGTATTCCTTGTATTTGTAATATTAGTAACCATTCTTCTGGTACAAGGTACACGCCGAGTTCCAATTAATTTCGCTAAACGAATCGTTGGAAATAAACAATATGGTGGCGTACGTCAATATGTTCCTTTGAAAGTGAATGCAGCTGGTGTAATGCCTATCATCTTTGCTCAAGCAATCATGATGTTGCCCATCACTATTATTGGATATGCACAATCTGATAACTTAAGTTGGTTTGCCACTGCTTTTAGCGATTTTCAAGGTTTTTGGTATAACTTGGTATTTGGCCTTATGATTATTGCTTTTACCTATTTCTATACTGCAATTACCATTAACCCTAACCAAATTGCTGAGGATCTTAAGAAAAATGGAGGCTTCATCCCTGGTGTAAAACCAGGTAAAAAGACTGCAGAGTTTTTAGATAATATCTTAAGCCGCGTAACCCTTCCTGGTTCAATTTTCCTCGCTTTTGTAGCTATCATGCCAGCTATTGTTGGTCAAGTGGGTGTAAATCAGCAATTCGCACAGTTTTTTGGAGGTACTTCATTGCTTATCCTAGTAGGAGTAGTCTTGGATACACTTCAACAAATTGAAAGTCACTTGTTGATGCGTCATTACGATGGATTAACCAAAACAGGACGCATTAAAGGCCGCAATAGCAATATGTATGGTGTTAGTGGCGTAAATATGTAATAACTTAAGTGTTTAAACATGATCGTAAAAACACTTGAAGAGATAGAATTAATTAGACAAAGTTCTTTACTTGTTGGAAAAACTCTGGCTGAAGTGGCTAAAATCATGAAGCCCGGAGTCAAAACTATTGAAATGGATCGCTTAGCCGAGACTTTTATCCGAGATCATAAAGCTGAACCCGGATTTAAAGGATACGGTGGGTTTCCCGCAACACTTTGTATCTCTATCGGAGATGAAGTGGTACATGGAATTCCGGGCGATCGCGAACTTAAAGATGGTGATTTGGTTTCGGTGGATTGTGGCACTTTACTCAATAGCTTTTACGGCGACTATGCCTACTCCTTTGCAATAGGAGAATGCGATGATGATCTCTTGAAACTTCAACAGGTCACCAAGGAGTCGCTTTACCTAGGTGCTGAGCAGGCAATATTAGGTCGTAGAACAGGCGATATAGGCTATGCCATCCAGAGTTACGTTGAAAGTTTTGGTTACTCCGTGGTTAGAGATCTTACCGGACATGGTATAGGTCGCAAACTTCACGAAGGTCCCGAAGTTCTCAATTATGGAAAAAGAGGAAGCGGAAAAATGCTGCCTGAAAATCTTGTGATTTGCATCGAACCCATGATTAATATGGGAGTTAAAGAAGTAACACAAGACCATGATGGATGGACTATCAGAACTAAAGACCATAAAGCCTCAGCTCATTTTGAGCACATGGTGGTGGTTAAATCCAACAAACCTGAGTTTTTGTCGACGTATGAATTTATAGAAGAAGTATTAAAGCATAACAAAAATATTAGATAATATGGCAAAACAAGTATCAATCGAACAAGATGGAATCGTCCTAGAATCCTTGGGCAATGCCATGTTTCGTGTTGAGCTTGAAAATGGACATGTGTTGATTGCCCATATTTCTGGTAAAATGCGAATGCACTACATAAAAATATTGCCTGGAGATAAGGTAAGACTCGAAATCTCACCTTATGACTTGTCCAAAGGAAGAATTTCATTTAGATACAAATAGCAAACAATAAACAACAGATAAAATGAAGATTAGAGCATCTGTAAAAAAGAGAAGTGAAGATGATATCATCGTTCGTCGTAAAGGCAGAGTATACATCATCAATAAGAAAAACCCTAAGCTGAAACAGCGTCAGGGCTAATTTATAATTTAATTATTTTAACGTAACCATTTAATTAAAAGTCTATGGCTAGAATCGCGGGAGTAGACATCCCAAACAACAAGAGAGGCGAAATTGCCCTGACTTATATCTTCGGAATAGGTCGTAGCACTGCAAAAACTATACTGGAAACGGTTGGAGTTGACATCAACAAGAAAGTGAACGACTGGGATGATGAAGATCAAAAGAAGATACGTGAATACATCGGAAAGAACATTACCGTTGAAGGCGAATTACGTTCAGAAGTACAAATGAACATTAAACGTCTAATGGATATTGGATCCTATCGTGGTGTACGTCATCGTCTCGGATTACCTCTACGTGGTCAAAGCACTAAGAACAATGCCCGTACTCGTAAAGGTAAGAAAAAGACAGTTGCTGGAAAGAAAAAGGCAACTAAATAAGTAGGGTAAAAAGTTTAAAGAAAAACTTAAAGTATTAGTAGCATTATGGCAAAAAACGTAAAGAAAGGTAAAGTGACGAAAAAGCGCGTGGTGAAAATTGAACCACTCGGTCACGCTCATGTAAGTGCTACCTTTAACAACATCATTGTATCGTTGACCAACACTGCCGGACAGGTAATATCATGGTCATCAGCAGGTAAAATGGGTTTTAAAGGTTCCAAGAAAAACACCCCTTACGCAGGACAGCTCGCCGCTGAAGACTGCGCTAAAGTTGCTTTCGATTTAGGTTTACGCAAAGTGAAGGTTTTTGTTAAAGGCCCAGGAGCAGGTCGCGAATCTGCTATCCGTGCTATCAACAATTCCGGCATCGAAGTAACCGATATTATGGATCATACACCACTACCACACAATGGTTGTCGTCCTCCTAAACGTCGTAGAGTGTAAGTAAAGTTTAACTAAGAAAAATAGAATAACATGGCAAGATATATTGGTCCAAAAACCAAAATCGCAAGAAAATTTAACGACCCAATCTTCGGTGCGGATAAAAATTTTGAAAAGAAAAAATATCCTCCCGGACAACATGGCCAGTCTCGTAAAAGAAGTAAACTATCCGAATATGGTACTCAGCTTCAAGCTAAACAAAAAGCTAAGTATACTTATGGTATCCTTGAGCGCCAGTTCCGCAATTTGTTCGAATCAGCAAGTCGTCGCGAAGGAATTACCGGTGAAAACTTACTTCGTCTTTGCGAAGCTCGTTTAGATAACACCGTTTACCGTTTAGGAATTGCTCCTACTCGCGCAGCTGCTCGTCAATTGGTTTCTCACCGTCACATTACTGTTAATGGCGAAATGGTGAATATTCCAAGCTATAGCCTTCGCGCTGGTGAAGTGGTAAGCGTTCGTGAAAAATCGAAATCTTTAGAAGCAATCACCCTAAGTCTATCCGGTCGTAAAATGAGTTTCCCTTGGTTAACTTGGGACGCACAAAAAATGGAAGGTACCTTTTCAAGCTACCCAGAACGTGCCGATATCCCCGAAAACATCAATGAACAATTGATCGTTGAATTGTACTCTAAGTAATTTTTTCAAATAATTAAAATCATATTAGATGTCTATTATAGCATTTCAAAAACCCGATAGAGTTATCATGGTCGAGAGTGACGATTACAAAGGTATCTTTGAATTCCGTCCCCTTGAACCTGGTTACGGTATTACTGTTGGTAATGCCTTGCGTCGTATTCTCTTAAATAGCCTCGAAGGTTACGCTATTACTAGCGTTCGTATCGATGGTGTTGATCAAGAGTTTTCTTCTATCGACGGTGTTATTGAAGATGTTACCGATATCGTTCTTAACCTTAAGAAAATTCGTTTTCGACGTCAAATTGACTCCTACGAAAGCGAAAAGGTTCTGATTAGTATCAGTAATCAAGATATGTTTACTGCTGGTGATATCAACAAGTTTCTTTCTGGATTTCAAGTTCTAAATCCTGAATTGGAAATTTGCCACATGAATACCAACGTTAAACTTAATATCGAACTTAACATCGAAAAGGGTAGAGGTTATGTACCTGCTGAAGAAAATAAAGTAATGAACGCACCTCTAGGTACCATTTTTATCGATTCCATCTATACTCCCATTCGTAATGTGAAGTATAAAGTCGAAAATTATCGTGTTGAACAAAAAACCGACTACGAAAAGTTGATTATGGAAATCGATACCGATGGTTCCATCAAACCTATCAATTCTTTAAAGGAGGCAGCTAAGATTTTAATTCAACATTTTATGTTATTTTCTGATGAGAAAATTACTCTCGATGTGGAAGAAACTCCTGTAGCAGAAGAATTTGACGAAGGTACGCTCCATATACGTCAATTATTGAAATCTCGTTTGATTGATCTTGATCTTTCTGTGAGAGCTCTTAATTGCCTTAAAGCTGCCGAAGTTGAAACTCTTGGAGAACTTGTATCTTTCAATAGAAACGACCTGTTGAAATTCAGAAATTTCGGTAAGAAATCTCTGACTGAATTAGAAGAATTGGTTAGGGCTAAAAATCTAACCTTTGGAATGAATGTAGCCAAATTTAAATTGGATAAGGAATAATAGCGATGAGACATAACAAAAAATTTAACCACCTAGGAAGAACAGCTTCGCATAGAAGCGCCATGTTGTCAAATATGGCTACTTCTTTGATTATACATAAACGTATAAAAACTACTGTAGCTAAAGCCAAAGCGCTTAGAATCTACATCGAACCCATAATCACCCGTTCAAAAGCCGATACTACTCACTCACGTCGTATGGTTTTTCGTAAGTTACAAAGCAAAGATGCTGTAAGCGAACTGTTTCGTGATATCTCTGCTAAAATAATGGATCGTCCTGGTGGTTATACTCGCATTTTAAAAATTGGTAATCGTCTTGGTGATAATGCAGAAATGTGTATTATCGAATTGGTGGATTACAATACCAATATGATTGGTAAAGCACCTAAAGCCGCTAAAACCACTCGTAGAAGATCAACAAAAAAAGTAAAAACTGCCACCGAAACTACTGAGGCAGCTGCTGAATAACGCATTAGCATTATTTTAACTTTATATTTAGGGTTTGCAGTTTTGCAGACCCTTTTTTTATTACTTTTATTCGCTCAAATAGATCCTAGTTTTTTAGTGATACTTACAATAAATCAATAACATAGCTCTTTCGAGCTTTCTAATTTTATTTTCATTATGAGCCAAATTATTAATATTCAAGCCAGACAAATTCTGGATTCAAGAGGTAATCCCACTGTTGAGGTGGATGTGATGACCGAAAGTGGTATTATTGGTCGTGCAGCGGTTCCTTCTGGTGCTTCTACGGGAATACACGAAGCAGTCGAATTGCGCGATAATGACCAAAAACTTTTTCTTGGTAAAGGCGTTCTAACTGCGGTTAACAACGTGAATACCATTCTTAATCAAGAACTCCAAGGTTTTTTTGTAACTGACCAATCGGAGATCGATCGTAAAATGATTGAACTTGATGGAAGTCCCAATAAGGGAAATCTCGGTGCCAACGCTATCTTGGGTGTTTCTCTTGCTTGCGCCCGTGCGGCATCTCAAGCAGTAAACCAACCTTTGTATCGATACATTGGTGGTGTTAATGCTAATATGCTTCCCATTCCAATGATGAACATTATCAATGGAGGGTCTCATGCCGATAATTCAATCGATTTTCAAGAATTTATGATTATGCCTGTAGGTGCAAAACGCTTTTCAGATGCCATTCGTATGGGAGCTGAAGTTTTTCATCATCTTAAATCGGTTCTTAAAAAAGCTGGATACTCCACTAACGTTGGTGATGAAGGTGGTTTTGCCCCTAATCTAAAATCCAACGAAGAAGCAGTTCAGGTGATTTTAAAAGCCATAGAAAATGCTGGATATCGTCCCGGTGAAGACATTTGCTTAGCTCTTGATCCTGCTTCAAGCGAATATTACCTTCCTCAAGAAAATATGTACCACCTTAAATGGTCAACTGGCGAAAAATTAACCCCAGCTCAGATGGTTGACTTTTGGGCCGATTGGACAAAAAAATATCCTATCATCTCCATCGAAGATGGTATGGCTGAAGATGATTGGGCTGGCTGGAAATTGATGACCGATAAAATGGGAAATACAACCCAACTTGTTGGAGATGATTTGTTTGTTACCAACACCCAAAGATTGATAGAAGGTATTAATAAAAAAGTTGCCAATTCCATTCTTGTGAAAGTCAACCAGATTGGTACGCTTACCGAAACCTTGAATGCAATTGATATGGCTACTCGAAATCAATACACTTCCATTATCTCGCACCGAAGTGGAGAAACTGAAGATGTATTTATTGCCCACTTGGCAGTAGCTATGAATACAGGTTTAATTAAAACGGGTTCTGCTTCTCGTTCCGACCGTATAGCCAAATACAACGAACTTCTTCGCATTGAAGAAGCTCTTGGCGACGACGCTCGTTATCTTGGTAAAGCTTTCAAATACGCTTTATAATTTTTATAAATAGATAGTTACAGTGGCCACAAATGTCTAATTTTGTGGCCACTTTTTTCATGGTAGAACTATCCCAGATACGCTTGGTATTCCATTTATTATTGCTTTATGAAAATTCATCGAATTCGATTGTCCCAGTTTATATTTATCTTCCTTGCTAACCTTTTTTTTGTTGGCTGCACTAATTCGAAACCCGAACAGACAACCTATATTAAAGTAAGAATGATGGGTGCTGAGAATAAATCGGCTTTGATTCAGCAACTTGGATACGAAATGGCCTCTGTGGATACCCTTGATTTTGATGGACAGGGGCAATTGATAATTCCATTAAGTATTACTCAATCTGCCTATTTCAAGCTTTCAGTAGGTAGAAATGAACTTAATCTCTTCATGCGTCCCGGTGACTCTTTGATTATAACCGCTCATATTAAAGATATCAATCGTTCTCTTAAGTACTCTGGAACTGCTCCTTTCTATAATGATTATTTGGCCAATTATTTTTCTCGGAGTAATGGGTTCCAAGACCAGATTTATGGACTAACCTCAAAATCTGAAAAATCGGTTCAACATTCCTTTGACTCCCTGAAGGCTCTGCAATTGGACGATTTGAATCAACTGATCAAATCCATCTCTGGGCTCGACTCCTATTTTATCAAGATTGAAAAGGCGAGAGCGCTTTATGAATGGGCTAATTTACATCTATATTATCCTCAATTTTATGCCTACGCCCTTCGTAAACCAATATCTCAATTTTCACCAGATTATTATGCTTATTTGGGAGCCTTGGATTTCAACGATGCCACTTTGGTTGATCTTCCTGTTTATATTGGTTTTATTCAGGAGTTTATTCGCTTTAATTCTGAAATGGAATATCGAAAAATAATGGATAGTACTGATGTCCCTTATGTGAGCTTTCAGCTTTTGAATTTGGATAAAAAAGTTGAGCAAGCTGAGGTGAAGTCTAAAGTTGCAGCTGAAATTGTGAAGGATCATGTCAAAATGAATGGGGTGAAGGATATTGACAGCTATTTGCCTTTATTTCAACGTATTTGCTCCAGTAAATACTATATTGAGCAAGTTGATGCTCAACTTATTTCGTGGAATCACCTGAGGCCAGAAATGCCAGCCAAGGATTTCCAGTTTATGGATGCAACGGGTAAACTTGTGAAACTATCCGACTTTAGGGGTAAATGGGTTTATCTTGATGTTTGGGCTAGTTGGTGCAGTCCCTGTCTTGTTGAAATACCTCACCTGAAAGTATTAGAACGTCAATTCCAGAATCAAGGATTTGTTTTTATAAGTGTATCTGTCGATAATGACATTAAAAATTGGCAAAGTGCCATCAAGACTTATAACCTCAAGGGCTTTCAACTGTGGTCAGGCCCTGATAAAATATGGCGCGAGTTTTATAGAGTAAGTGGCATTCCTCGTTTTATGATTATTGATCCTGAGGGTAATTTTTACCAATCCAGTGCTGATAATCCTAGCGCTGGAGTTCATAAGACTTTACAACAAATTGTTAAGGATAATGCTGTGGTTCAATAATTTTTTTTCATAACTTTGGTGACGTTAAAATTAATCTCACGAAAAGCCTATGACTGAAGATTTTCTTTACTACTTATGGAAATTTAGAGTTTATTCCATTCCTGCGTTTACTACCCAAGGTAAAGCGATTCGCGTGGTGGATGTAGGCCAACAAAATACAGGAAGTGGTCCTGACTTCTCTGGTGCCCGCATTTATATTGATGATATCATGTGGGCTGGTAATGTAGAAATTCATGTAAAATCTTCCGACTGGAATAGGCACCGCCATCAACACGACTCCGCTTACGATTCGGTGATACTTCATGTGGTTTATGAGCATGATATGGAGATTGTTACTTCCGGAAACTCAACTTTGGAAGTGTTTGAACTCAAGGGGCAATTTGATATTCAACAATATTTAAGGTATAATCAAATTATAGCCTCACGCTTATGGATACCATGTTCTGGGCAATGGCATCAGTATAACGACTTTACCGTTTATAGTTGGCTTGATCGAATGCTTATTGAACGCTTGGAAGCAAAAGTTGAAGCCATAGAGAGTATTTTGTCGCAGTTTCAGGGAAATTGGGAGCAAGCTTTTTACGTTAGCCTAGCTAGGAATTTTGGTTTTAATGTCAACTCAGAAGCGTTTGAACAGCTTGCTAGGAGTATTCCTATTCAAGTTCTTGCTCGTTACAAGGATAGTGTTTTTCAGCTTGAAGCTTTGCTCTTTGGACAAGCATCTTTGCTCAACAGTCAACTCCTTGACGGATATGTACACGAATTAAAGGGTGAATATGAATATCTAGCCAAGAAACATCAGTTAAAACCCATTGAAGGTTATTTATGGAAGTTTATGCGATTGCGACCCGTTAATTTTCCTACCTTGCGTATTGCCCAATTTGCCCAATTGATTCACCAGTCATCACACCTTTTTTCAAAAGTTCTCACTGCAACTAAACTATCTGATCTTCAGGTGCTTTTTTCATTAAAAGCCAGTGAATATTGGGATAAGCATTACCATTTTGCTAAAAAAGCAAAGGAGTTTCCTAAAGTTTTTGGTGATAGCTCTTTCGATTTGGTTCTCATCAATACCATTGTCCCATTTTTATTTGTTTACGGCCATCATCAAAATTCTGAAGAATTAAAAGAACGGGCTTTTATGTTTTTGCAACATACCAAGGCCGAGAGCAATAGCATCATTCAGCGCTTTGCCAAGGAATCTGTAATTGCACACCATGCAGGTCAAAGTCAAGCACTACTACACTTAAAAAATCAATATTGCAGCCATATTTCTTGCTTGCAATGTGCACTAGGAATGGAACTTATACGAGGAAATCGAAATAAGAAAGTTGAATAAACTAGAAATTAGGTATTACTTTGTGAGATATTGGGAAGGTTTGTAATAGGCCTCTTTGCCAGGATAGCTAAATTTTGCTTTGGCAATACGCTCTGGGAAAACAAAGAAATCGAAATAACCTGTGCTGCATAATTCATGATCCGAATTAAACAGTTGAGCTTCAATTTTTGCGATGTTTTTTTCCTGTGATACTACTTTTGCTTTAATATGAATAAACTCTTGGGTTGTAAAAACCTTATGGTGAAAATTGACAGTTAAACTCTGGGTAACACCGGCGGAACCCAGTTTTATATGAACACACCAAGAAGCAACCTCATCAAGTAAGGTGGTTTGTATGCCACCATGAAGCAAATTGATGAACCCTTGAAAGTTTGGGTCAACTTTCCATTTGCCGATTACAAATTCGTCTTCTTCGAAAAAGCTAATATTTAATCCAATGGGATTGTTCGGACTACATCCAAAACACTTATAATCAGGATGCCCTTCAAAGGCTTTGTATAATTCTGTCATCTAGGGTTAGCATAAATTATCCCACATTGCTAATCTTTTGCAGTAAGGGTTCGTTAATTATTTCAATACGTTTGCCTTTGGTGGCAATGATATTGTCAGTTTTAAAGTCTTTGATAATACGGATTACACTTTCGGGAGCCATTCCAGTGAGTGCAGCTAAGTCTTTTCTACTCAAAGGAAGATCAAATTTGGAGCTTTTAAATATTTTACGGCTCAAACAAAGTAAAATATCTGCAAATCGACCATGAAGTTGTTTTTGAGTTAAACTGAAAAAGCGATCATAAGTTATCAATGCATTATTAGTCATTATTTTATATAATTCAGCATTGAAGGTATTGTTTTGTTTTATTATTTGACGAATGGCACTGGTATCGATAAAACAAACCACTGTGTCGGCCAAGGCAGTAACGGTGTAAGGATGCAAATCGAAACCATATATATTTTCGGTGCCAATAAAATGGTTTCCAGTTTTAATGCAAAGAATAAGGCTATTGTCCCCCTCGTTTATGGTTATTTTCACTAATCCTGTTTTTAGATACAATATATCACCAGCCTTAGTGCCTTGCTTAATAATTGTTTCGCCCTTCTTAAAATAAATTTCATTTTTATTATTTTGCATCAACATATTTTCCTGCTCTGTTAGAAGCTTAAAACAGTTGCCTGCATCAATATTTGTCTCGCAATGATTTACTTGGTGTATCGTAGCCATCTTATTGTGTTGTTTTCAGAACGGTAAAAGTATAAAAAAACCTTTTAATAAATGAGGGAAATCATAAATTTTATGGACTAATTATCATTGAAAATTATCAATATCCATTAAAAAAGGTGAGAATAACTACAATCAATTATCTATTAGGGTCGAGTATTGTTAACCTTCGTACGGAACTCGATTGATGATAGATCGTCCAAGAGTGAGTTCATCGATAAATTCAATTTCATCCCCTATACTCACACCACGTGCTAATGTGCTAATTTTAATAGCTTTATTCTGCAATTTTCGATAGATGTAAAAATTTGTGGTGTCTCCTTCCACTGTAGTTGGCAGGGCAAGTATTACCTCCACTTGCAATTCGGGCTGCACTCTTGAAAATAAACTTTCAAAATTTAAGTCAGAAGGAGCAATTCCATCCATGGGAGAAATTACTCCGTTGAGTACATGATAGTGACCTTGATATTGCTGCGTATTTTCGATGGCGAGTATATCTTGAATATTTTCTACAACACAGATTTGATGTGAATTTCGTTTTGTATTAGAACAAATTTCACATATTTCGTTTTCGCTGAGGTTATTGCAAATTGCGCAAAACTTGATTTGTTCTTTTAAATCTATAATGGCTTGGGCCAATTCCTTCGCTGCGTCGTCTTTTTGTTTAAGTAGATGAATACTTAAGCGTAAGGCAGTTTTACGTCCGATACCGGGCAGTTTGGCAAATTCGTTGACACACTTTTTAAGCGTTATTGAAGAAATATTATCCATGTTTGCTTGTCAAATTGAATGCAAAGAAAACAAAAAAGCCTCATCAAAAATGACGAGGCTTTTTTGTTTCTTCGTGTTATTGTACTATGCTGGAGAAATTGCTTCAACAGGGCAAACATCGGCACATGAGCCACAGTCAGTACATAAATCTGGATTTATAACATAAATATCTCCTTCTGAGATAGCTTCAACTGGACACTCATCAATACAGGTGCCACAAGCAGTACAATCTTCACTAATAACGTAAGCCATTTCTAATAAAATTTTTGTTAATAATAGTTTTTAAAACGGTGCAAATATAGATAGAACTTTGATAGAGTTTAAAACTTATGGTGATTTATAATATTCTAAATAAGCAGTTTTATCTAAAACGATTTTAAATTAGAAGTCGTGGTTTTATGGAAATATTGGGATAGTTTTTCTAAATTGACTGATTTAAGATTAGCTCAGCAGATATAATCATTTTGAGTCGGAATTTGAAAATGGGACTTTTTTTTATCGATTTGTCCAGTTTTTTGAGTATTAGCTGTTATTTAGAGTATTTTTTAGGTTAATAATTGGCAAAAATCATGTTAAAAAAAAACGAATTTACTATTTAGCATATATATAAAAAAGTACCTTTGCCGCAAATATAAACTATTCAAAATACAATGGCTAAAAATAATAATTTTAAGGAATTAGAGCGAATAGTCGTTAAGTTTGCTGGCGATTCTGGAGATGGAATGCAGCTAACGGGATCCCAATTTTCGGATGCCGCTGCAATTTTCGGAAACGATTTGGCTACTTTCCCCGATTTTCCCTCAGAAATTAGAGCTCCTCAAGGAACAATTGCAGGAGTTTCAGGTTTTCAAGTTCATATAGGACATGCCGATATCCATACTTCAGGAGATAAGGCTGATGTTTTGGTTGCAATGAATCCTGCAGCATTAAAATACAATCTGCCCTATTGTAAACCCGGTGCAACCATCATCATTGATGTGGATAGCTTTGACGAAAAAAGCTACAAAAAGGCTAATTGTACAGAAGATCCTTTGGTTTCTGATAAATTGCAAGGCTTTAATGTCATTCAGGCTCCCATTACTTCTTTAACCCACGCTACTCTTAAAGAAACAGGTCTTGACTCTAAAACCATAGATAAAACAAGAAACCAATTTGTTACAGGTATTTTAGTTTACCTTTTCAATCGTGATATGGAGGTTGTTGAACAATTTATAAGAAATAAATTTAAGAAGAAACCCGAATTGGCTGAAGCTAATATTAAAGTGATTAAAGAAGGATACAATTATTCTGATACCATTGAGGCATTATCAACTACCTATATTGTAAATCCTAATATTAATCGCAAAGGGAAGTTCCGTACGATGACTGGAAATCAAGCTACTGCTTGGGGCTTAATGGCTGGTGCAGAAAAATCAGGATTAGAACTCTTTTTAGGGTCGTATCCTATTACTCCTGCCACTGATATCCTTTCAGAATTGTCTATTCACAAAGAATTGGGTGTGAAAACCTTTCAAGCTGAAGATGAAATTGCAGGTATTAATTCAGCTATTGGTGCTGCTTATGCAGGGAGTCTATCTGCTACAACCACTTCCGGACCTGGGTTGAGTTTAAAAAGCGAAGCTCTTGGTTTAGCTTTTATTACCGAGTTACCTTTAGTAATTGTAAATGTACAACGGGGCGGACCTTCAACAGGTTTACCAACCAAAACCGAACAAACCGACCTTATGCAAGCCCTTTGGGGAAGAAATGGGGAAGCTCCCATTCCTGTAATTGCAGCGAGTTCACCAGCAGATTGCTTTGATTATGCTTTTGAAGCATGCAAAATTGCAGTGGAACACATGACTCCAGTGATCTTGCTTACCGATTCTTATTTAGCTAATGGAAGTGGATTGTGGCCCATAGTTGATATGAATCAATTGCCAGCCATCAAACCTCGTATAGCTGAAGCTAATACCGAATATCTTCCCTATCGTCGCGATGAGGTTACCCTTGCTCGTACTTGGGCTATCCCAGGGACTCCCGGTACCCACCATCGAGTTGGGGGATTAGAAAAATTGGACGGTAAAGGCTCAGTTTCTCATGATCCTCATAACCATGAAAAAATGGTTCAGCTTAGAGCAGCAAAAGTGAATAAACTTGTTGACTTTTTACCTGAACAAAAAGTATATGGTAAAACTGAAGGCGATTTGCTTGTTGTAGGTTGGGGAAGTAGCAAAGGTGCTATTTATTCTGCATTCGATGAGTTATCATCGGAAGGTAAAGATATTGCCTTTACCAATTTCAATTACCTATTTCCGCTGCCCAAGGAAACCGCTGATATATTCAAGAAATATAAACGCATCTTAGTTTGTGAGTTAAACTCAGGTCAATTTGCTCATCATTTGAGAACCCAATTGCCCCAGTTTGAATACCTGCAATACAATAAGATTCAGGCACAACCATTCATGGTTTCAGAGTTATTAAGTAAGTTTAACGAATTATTGGAGGCCTAAAAATGATAGATATAATTAAAGATATTCCACAATATACTCGTAAAGATTTTGTGTCCGATCAAGAAGTGAAGTGGTGTGCAGGATGTGGCGACTTTTCTATTTTATCGGCGGTACAAAACGCACTTCCCGAAGTGGGAGTTAAAAAAGAGGATTTTGTTTTCGTTTCAGGAATTGGATGTTCAAGTCGCTTTCCCTATTATGTGGATACTTATGGATTTCATGGAATCCATGGAAGAGCAGCAGCCATTGCCTCAGGTGTAAAATTGTCAAACCCTAAGCTTAGTGTTTGGATTGCAACCGGTGATGGCGATAGTATGGCCATTGGAGGAAATCACTTTATCCATATTCTTCGTCGTAACATTGATGTAAACATCATCATGTTTAACAACAAAATCTATGGGTTGACAAAAGGTCAATATTCCCCCACAACGGATTTGGGCCACGTTACCAAAACCTCTCCTTACGGAACCATTGAGCATCCCTTTAAACCAGGGCAATTGGCAATGGGTGCAGGAGGTACTTTCTACGCTCGTACCGTGGATACTGACCCTAAGCAGATGAAGGAAGTTTTCATTGAAGCAGCCAAACATAGAGGTACCTCTATGGTAGAGGTTTTGCAAAACTGTGTGATCTTCAATAACAAAGTGCATGCAGAAATTACCAATAAAGAAAACCGTGACAACAACCAAATTTATTTAAAGCACGGTCAGAAAATGATCTTTGGTGCAAATGGTGAAAAGGGCTTGGTACTCGATGGACTAAAGCTTAAAGTTGTGACCATTGGTCAAGATGGATATACAATGGATCATGTGCTTGTGCATAACGTGGAAGAAGAAGATCCAACTATGGCTTTCTTGCTTGCTCGTATGTCATTGCCCGAATTCCCCATTGCTATGGGTGTAATTAGAGCCTTTAAAACCGATGTTTATGACGATTTAATGACCGCGCAAATTGCTAATGTTAAAGCCAATTCTAAGATTAAAAATATGACTGATTTAGTTAATAGCGGCAATACTTTTAGTTTGTAGATTCCTTAATAAATTATGAGAAGCCACCTTTGAGTTTTCAATGGGTGGCTTTTTTTATGTCATGTTTTTTTTATGTCATTTGCTTAATACCGATGAAGCATTTAACATAGTTCAGTTTCATGTGATCTTCTTATGTTTTACATTAAGGTCACATGGAATTATTCATGTAGCATTTATTTTTTAAGGTATTCATGAAGCGTTTGGCTTACGCATGGCTTATCGCATTACTGCTTGTCTGGCGGCAGACAAGTAGGATATTTAATTAAAAAATTTTAGTACATGACAATTTTCAATTTAGACCGTCTAAGGTTGAGGTTGTATTGT
>DZDC01000187.1 GCA_022736595.1 Draconibacterium orientale
AATGTTAAGTCAAAGCCTACAGCAGAAATTACAACAGAAGCTTTCGCCACAGCAAATTCAGCTGATGAAGTTGCTTCAAGTGCCCACTATAGCCCTTGAGCAGCGGATCAAGCAAGAGATGGAAGAAAATATGGCCTTGGTAGAAGGCAATGAGGATGAGGAATATGACACTTCGGATGTGCAAAAGGATGAGGAAGACCTCGATACCCACGAAGAACAAGACACGGATAAGGACGAATTTGATATCGAAGATTATCTCGATCCTGATGACCTTCCCGACTATAAATACGAAGCCAACAATCAAAGTGCCGATGATGAGGTGAAGGATACTCCTTTTGCTTCAGCCAACTCTTTTCAAGAGTATGTGCTTTCGCAATTGGGTTTTATGAGCCTCAGCGAAACCGAAAATCGAATTGCTGAATTTATTATTGGTAACCTCGATGATGCAGGATATTTACGCCGCGAAACACTGGCTATGGTAGATGACTTGGCTTTTACTCAGGGCATTTATACCACCAAAGAAGAGGTGGAAGCCCTCATCACTTTGGTGCAAAGTTTCGACCCTCCAGGTATTGGAGCGCGCGATTTGCAGGAATGCTTGCTGCTTCAACTCGACCGTATGCCCGAAGATGAGGATGTGAATACTGCCAAGCGAATTTTGAGTCGTTATTTTGAGCCCTTTTCTAAAAAGCATTACGACAATATTATGCAACGCATGGGCATTGAAGAAGACGAACTCAAAGGCTCCGTGGATATTATTATAAAGCTCAACCCCAAACCCGGAAGCAGCTTGAGTGAGTCGCAAAAAACTGTGGAACACATCATTCCCGATTTTTTAGTGGGCAACGAAGATGGCCAATTGGTACTCCAACTGCACAGCAGAAATGCACCTGAACTCAACGTTTCGCGCCATTATCGCGAGATGCTCGAAACTTATGCCGCGCATAGGAATCAAGCTCCAAAGCAGATGAAAGATGCCATCATGTTTGTCAAACAGAAGATCGACTCAGCCAAATGGTTTATCGATGCCATTAAACAGCGTCACGATACCCTTTACACCACCATGGAAGCCATACTTTATTATCAAAAAGCCTACTTTCTAACCGGCGACGAAACCAAGCTTAAACCCATGATATTGAAAGATATCGCCGAAAGAGTGGGGTTGGATATCAGCACCATTTCGAGGGTGGTCAATAGCAAATATGTGCAAACAAGTTTCGGAACTTTCTTGCTTAAAACCTTTTTCTCTGAAAGCATGCAAACCCAAAGCGGGGAAGAAGTTTCAACACGTGAAATCAAGAAAATACTGCAAAGTTTGATCGAAAAGGAAAACAAGCGCAAACCCTATACCGACGATAAATTGGCTGAATTTCTTGTAGATAAGGGTTACAATATTGCCCGAAGAACCATTGCCAAATACCGCGAACAGCTGAATATTCCTGTGGCTCGTATGCGTAAAGAAATTTAAAATTATTGGTCTCAACTCCAATCCCTGATGATGAATAAACCTGAACTTAAAAAGGAAATTGCCGAAGCGGTGAGCCTCAGTTACCATCCCTTATTACTGCCGCTGTATGCGCTTGCCTTTTTGTATATCCTTCCCATATTTGAAGTAAAAAGCTTGGGCTATAGCTTTTTATTTATTATGTTGGGCTTTCTGGTTTTTACCAGTTTTTTGGTTCCCTTAATAGGTTTTGCATTGTTCAAACGCATGGGATATATTCAAAGCTTTAAAATGGAAAAGGCAGAAGAAAGGTCATGGCCTTATTTTTTGATGTTTCTCATTTATTCCATCAACTTTTGGTTATGGAAGGAAATCGAAGCCATTCCCTTGGTCATGAGTTTAGGAGTGATGGTGCCTGCCTTGGTTGCATTGACATTACTGATGGTCAATTTGTTTATAAAAGTGAGTGCCCATGCTGCCAGTGCCACCGCTGTATTGGCTTATTTTGGCGTGATTGCTTATTTTTATAATCTTTCCTTTTCACTTCCATTGGCGGTGATGGGGCTCATGGCGCTTTCGAGTATTGGCTCCCGCCTTTATTTGAAACAGCATAGCATTATTGAATTGGCGTTGGGCGTATTGATAGGGCTACTGGTAGGAGCAGTGGGGTCCTTCTTAGTTTTATACAATCGTTTTCAGTAGTTTTTAGAAACGAATTAAAGGAAGATATTTGTTGTTTACCAGTCCCGAATAGCTGTAAAATCCAAAATTTCGGTATCCCAATCGCTTGGCAATCTTGATTTTCTCGTTAATTTGAGCTACAGGATAGGTCTTTTGATCTTTCCAAGCCCGCAAAATAATCGTGGTTTTTTTGCGATCGGCGGCATAAAACGATTTTACATCCCTATGAAAAGTGGTGTTGGAAGTATTATAAGCCATCACATAGGCATGATCCAAATAACCTTGCTGTTGCCAATGAATCCATTGTTGCCCCAATCGATTGAATGCTTTGCTCTGATTAGCAAATACCGCAGCACTCACCTGAATATTGGAGTCGATTTGCTTGCTTTGATTGTTCACTTTTTTGACAAATTGGCTCACTTGGTCGCGTTTCCATTGCTCAAAATTTTTGCTCCCACTTTGCCGAAATTGCTCCAATGCCAAAGGATTGTACCCATATAACGAATCGGGATAGCGAATATAATCAAGTTGAATGCCATTGACCTTATAATTCTTCACAATATCACCCATCACACCAAGCAAATAATCCTGCACCTGAGGGATTCCAGGATCCAGAAAAGCCCCTTCATGTGAATTATACGGCATGGGTTTCCCACTTTTAGTATAAGTAATCCATTCAGGATGTTGGTAATAGACATGATTGCTGTCAATTTTGGTCAAATCGTGTGGGGTCACCACAAATACTGGAATCCAAGCATGAATTTCGATATCGTACTTAGGCGCTTGGTTAATGGCATATTGCAAAGGATCGAAGGGCGAATTTTTTAGAACATAGCATCGAGATTCAGAATTGGAAAAAGAACTGTCCTTTTTATTGGGAAAATATAGCGCGTCGCCCCGATATCGAACTTGCAAAAAAAGTTGATTGAAATGATAGTGATGCGCTGTTTTAAGAATGGCATCTATTTTTTCGGCACTGTTGATGTCCCAAACGGTAGCCCATAAAGCCCTATTCTGAGCGTAAATGCTTGAATTAAAAAGTAATAGAAAAAACAAAAAAACAAAAAAATAACGCATGAAAGGGATTTGAAATTTGGCGGCAAAGATAAAAGAAAATGGGAGGGGAATACCTTTGGAGTTTTTCATTGGAATTCTTTTTTTAAGGTGCTATGAAATATCGCTCTGCGGTGCATTTTTAA
>DZDC01000188.1 GCA_022736595.1 Draconibacterium orientale
TTACAACCTTTTTTAATGAATTCCTAAAAATCAAAACCCTTAAATCATCAATTTGAAACCGGCAAAATAAGTTCGGGGTAGGGAAGGGCCATAAATGTATCCCGCATCACGAAATTCACCTTGATCAAAATCGCTCTGATAGCTGTTGAAAAGGTTCTGAACGCCCGCATTTAGTTGCAGCTTTGCGCTTCCATTTATTTTGATATCGTAAGAAAATTTGAGGTTCATATCAAAAAATTCTGGAGTTACAACCTCCTCATCTTCGGGCACATAACCTGCAAAGTGCTGCACAAGCATGCTTCCGGTATAGGTGGCAGAAAGAGCTATGGTAAAATTATTAAAAGCTTGGTAATAGGCCGTTAAATAACCATAATGATCCGGAGCTCTAAACATAGTTGATTGAGATGCCAGATTTTCATTAGAACTCCATTGCAAAGGCTCCACATACTGGCTCCTCTGAAGCGTCATTCCCAATTGAAATAACAAACTAGCGTGAGGAACAATCTTGGCTTCAAGATTGATACCTTTTACCACGGCTCCTTTGCCATTGGTGCGTTCTAAAATCAAATTGCCTTGGGCATCGGTTCCCTTTTCTTCCAGTACAAAAACTTGGTCGAGATGGGTATAAAAACCTTCGATGAGCAAATTGGTTTGAACCTTTCCAAAGGTTTTATAAAAATCTGCAGAAGCACTATAACTCTTCGATTTTTCTGTTTTCAAATCAGGATCAAGCTCAATCAACACCACCTCTCCATTCACCGCTGTGATGTGCAAATCCTCATCAAAGGCCTGAGGGGCTCTGAAACCACTGGCATAGCTAGCTCTTAAGCCTACCCATTCTTTGGGCGAATAACGCAAGTTGACCCTTGGGCTGATGATAGGCTCATCAATAAGATTATGTTTGTCAAAACGACCACCAACAAGGATGCTCCATTTCTCATTTTTCCATTCATTCTGTGCAAAAATGCTAAAGACATAAATCTTTTGGTTTACTTCCCGATTATAACCCAGCATTTGATCGAGCATTTCATTTACAGAATATTCACTTCCTGCGGTAAACTCGGCAGGCATCAACCATAATTTCTTCATTCCATAAGTGTATTGTGCCCCAGCCACCGCTGTTTTATCGGTGGTATTTCCGTAAGCATTGGGATTCATTTGCGCACCATAATAACTTTTACGTTTGATAAATTGGACGGAGGTATAAACCGAGTAATGGTGTTTTTGGTTTTTGCTAAAGAGGTCGTATTTGAGCCCACCTGAGTTAATTAAATGGTCAAGTTGCTCAGTAATATCGGTTTGGTGCGGAGGCAAATCCAAATTATTGCCTCCCCTACGAAACTCATGCATATTGTGGTATTCGTAGGTCAATTTGCTGTAATTGGACATCCTGTAATAGCCTCTAAATCCAAGGTTTTGAGCTTCGAGCAAACCGATTTCGGTAAATCCATCTCCATCGTAGTCCAAAGCTTGACGCATACGCATGGAGCCAAAAACCACCATTCCCGATTTAAAATTATCCGAAACCACCGATGCATTAAAAGAGGTATTAAAATCGGGGCTTTTGCCATAAATCAAATTGGTGGTATTGGCCACGTTGATAGAATTAGTGGTGGGTTCTTTTGTAATGATATTGATGGTTCCGGCAATGGCATTGGAACCAAAAAGAGCCGACCCTCCACCACGCACAACCTCTACCCGATCCACCATGTTAGCGGGAATTTGTTCGAGACCATATACCCCTGCCAAAGCACTAAAAATGGGTCTGCTATCGATCAAAATTTGAGAATAGGGGCCATCCAAACCATTGATGCGAACTTGTTGAAATCCACAATTTTGACAATTAGTTTCGACCCTTAAGCCCGGTTGATAGCTTAGCCCTTGAGCCAAACAAACCGAATTGGTGTTCTCGAAAACTTTGGGTGAGATGATGTTTACAATGCCCGAAGCTTCGCGCCGATTCACTTCATTGCGATTGGACGAAACCACCACGCCATCGATCTGAATCTGATCTTCCTCAACATCAAAATTTACTTCAAGCGTTTTTCCACTTTCAAGTAATATCTCCTTCTCAATGGGTTTATAACCAATACTGGATACCGCTATTATTAAATTGCCTGTGGGTAAATTTTTAAAATAATAATGCCCGGTTCCATCGGTGGTAATTCCAACGGTGGTGCCTTTGATAAAGACCGTAAAATAAGGAAGATGCTCGCCCGTGACCTTATTCACCACATGGCCGTTGATATTGGCATCTGTGATTTTTTGAGCGTTTGAAATTAGAAAAGATCCTAAGACTAAAAAACTAAACAATATATATTTCATAAGTAGTAAATTTATGTACGAATTTTTAAAAATTGAAACCTTGCTTATAGCTGATTTTCAAATATTTCATTTAAAACATTTTGAAAGTCTCCCATGGAAACTTCATTAAAACTAAAGAGGTGTTCTAATACCGATGATGCATTTATAATAGTCCCACTTTTACTATTTAATTTTTTTAACGCTAAGGTTAGATGAAATTCGCATTAAAATAATATTATTCCAATGGGTGTTTTATTAATCATGCTCATTTCAAGTGATCTTTTCTATTTTTTACATTAAGTCACTTGGAATTTTTCACGCATATCAGCATTGACCATTGTAAAATTTTATTTTAGTTTGGACTAAAATATAATAACAATTGGTATAACTCCCTTTAAGTCAATACCAATATCAAACCTATTAGAGGAATGAATAAAAATATGCTTTAAAAGGAAAGAGCTGAAAGTTTAATAATCTAAAGGGGGGGGGCGCGAAGGGAAATTCCCTGAATGGAAAATGATTTTTGAAGATTCGAAACCCTCATTAAAAGTGGGCGCTCAAAAAGGGAGGAAGGAAGGCTTATAATCGAAATAAGACCCATCCCTACCCACACAAAATGAGTTAGGACATTGAGAACGATCAATTCATTGGGAGTGTGTTGATGTTCTTTAGAGAATGGATGCGAATGCGAAAATTTTATTCCATTCACGCTGTGCGTATGGATAAAAAACAGGGTAGCAAGAAAATACGAAAGCACCAGTGCCAGTACAAAGTGAATGGTAATATGTTGAAATTTGTTTCTCATTTTCAAATGCAAAGGAACAAGAAAAAGTCCACTCTTTAATCCCTTTAAGTTGGTATTTTGGATTTAATTATCTCAAAAGAAACACCAAGGAAAACATTCCATGGCGTTCTGAATTTTTATAAGAAAAGAACCCTATAACGATAGCAATTTTACTGTTTTCTG
>DZDC01000052.1 GCA_022736595.1 Draconibacterium orientale
CAATACAACCTCAACCTTAGACGGTCTAAATTGAAAATTGTCATGTACTAAAATCATTACAACAACTTGCTATTTTATCATTGGTATGAGCGACGATACAAATCAAATGTCTTTAACAACATTGTGTTAAGAAGCTTAAACGAGGTTATTAACGTCACAAAAAAGGAGCTACACGCCGAAGTAAGAGATAAAATGCTCAAGTATATGCATTCCATACGATTTTTTTCCAAACATTGAAAAATTCGAATTTTTACAACTCGTTGGTCAAGATTTCACATAATACATTTTGGAGTTATTTCCTCAGTGTAAAGAAATTGACTTCTTAAGCAAAAAAAGGTTTATAAGATTTAAAGACCAACAACTTTTAAAAATTGAAGCAATTGGAAATCTGACTCTCTATTACAAGTCAAATCGTTTACCCTCCTTTTATCCGCATATTTTTGAGAATATAAAATTCTATACGCATACGCCACATAGACTTTTGAGCAAAACTCGAAAAGATATTGAAAACATTATTCGCGAAGAAAAATCAATACCGAAAATTGGCGAAGGCTGGGTTTCAGAAACTTTACTTTATTACACTTTAAAGGAAACTTTTAATAATTATACCGTTATTCATCACGTATCCCCCAAGTGGCTAGGGCTCCAGCATTTAGATGTTTTTATATCAGAACTTAACATTGCGATAGAATATCAAGGAAAACAACATACTGAACCAATTGCTTTCTTTGGAGGAGAAGAGGCATTTCTTAAGAATTTAGAAAGAGACATGCGAAAGATGAAACTATGTGAAGAAAACAATATCAAATTATTCTATGTTTATCCTGAAACCGATATTAACAAATTCATTGAGCAACTGAAAACCTAAATAAATAATTTAAACAGCTTATAATAAATGGCTCTCTGAGCGGCGCGCAGCGCAGATAACTATCGGAACTGTGTATGGTTCCATGCCTGCAAAAGGGACATTTACACACATCACCAATCTAAGCATCATGCGCACCACCGCCGATTTAGACTTAATCTTCACCGATTACAACCTGCGCAGAATCATGAATCTCATTGGAATTGAAGCGCTTAAGAGTCGTCTCCTAACTTAGCTTGCGTTTTTAGGGCCATTTTGGCGAGTGGTAAAAATTTTATATGCTTTACCTTTTTGCAGCTACAAAGGCGGTGCTCCACGCATTTTGAAAATTAAAGCCTCCGGTGAGGCCATCAATATTTAATACTTCGCCAGCAAAATGGAGGTTGGGAAACTTTTTGCTTTCCATGGTTTTAAAATTAATTTCGTCCAAATCTACACCCCCAGCGGTAACGAACTCTTCCTTGTGAGTGTTTTTGCCCACCACTTGGGTGGTATAGGAAGTGATGAGTTGCGCCAATTTTTCCAAGGATTTATGGTTAATATCGGCCATATTGTGTTGCGGTGAAATGTGGGCAAGCTGCACCAAAAGATCCCACAATCGGCGTGGAAGATTGAAGCTAATGGCATTGGAAATCTGCTTTTTAGGATGGTTTTGCTTTAAAGATTTGAGTTCCTCAAACACTTGGGCAAAGGGCTTCGATATCCAGTTGATTTGAAGTGTAAATTGATATTGGCTTAAAGCCAACTCCCGAGCTGCCCAAGCCGAAAGGCGTAAAACTGCCGGCCCGCTAAATCCGTGATGTGTAATGAGCAAAGGTCCAAATCCTTCTTGTTTTAAAGCTGGGATACTTACCGTAGCCTCTTCTTGTACGATGCCACTTAAAGCATTGATTCCATTTTCGTGGCAAACAAAGGTAAATAGCGAAGGCACCGGGCTTACAATGCTATGACCCATTTTTGCTAATATTTTCCAAATGGCAGGACTACTTCCAGTGGCCACCATCACCTTATGAGCATTGAAAACACCTTGGTCGGTGTGCACTTCAAAAGTATCGCCGATGGTTGTAAAATCAGTTACTGAAGTTTGATATCGAATTTGGATATTGAGTTTTTGAGCTTCTCGCAAAAAGCAGTCGATGATGGTCTGGCTGTCGTTGGAAAGAGGGAAAACACAATTGTCGTCGAGGGTTTCCAATGCGACGCCTCTTTTTTCGAACCAATCAAAGGTATCCCCAGGCTGAAATCGAGCAAAGACGCTTTGCAAAGCCTTTTGGCCTCGGGGATAATGTTTCACCAATTCTTTCACCTCGAAGCAAGCATGGGTAACATTGCAACGACCCCCGCCACTCATTTTGAGTTTTTGAAGTGGTTTTTGAGCCCGCTCAAGGATTATTACCTCCTCTTGTGGATGGAATTCTTTGTAGTTGATGGCAAAGAAAAAACCTGCGGCACCGCCTCCTATGACTATTACTTGCTTCAAATTAGAAAAGTATTTATTTCGATGTTTCTTTCTCAGCACCGTAAGACTTTAAAACGAATTTAAAGTGTAAAATAAATTCGTAAAATAAATTCGTTGAATTGTTGATTTTGAGGTTTATAGGTTCTCCTCATCCAACTCTTCTATGGATTTAGGAGTGGTTTCAGTGGCTTTGCGATGAAAAATCAAAAGCAAAATCACGCCAACGGTAATGCTGGAATCGGCCAAATTGAAAACCGGTTGAAAAAAGGCAAAATACTCGCCACCAATCCAAGGCATCCAGTGGGGATAGAAGCCCTCAATGATTGGAAAATAGAACATATCCACCACATGGCCGTGAAGTAAGGGAGCATAGCCCCCCTCAGCGGGCATAAAAGTGGCAATGTCGTAAGGCGTGCTTTCGCTAAAGAGAGCGCCATAAAAAATGCTATCAATCAGGTTACCCGCAGCTCCGGCTAAGATTAAAGCTATGCTAAGAATAAAAGGAAAGGGTTTCCGCTCCTTCACCATCAAATACATATAATAGCCAATTCCTCCAATGGCTACCAAGCGAAAAAGGGTGAGAAATAGTTTACCAAAACTGCCACCACCAAAGAGCTTCCAGCCAAAGGCCATGCCTTCATTTTCGATAAAGTGTAGGTAAAACCAATTGCCCAACATAGGGATAGAATCGCCCATGGACATATGCGTTTTTATCCAGATTTTGAGGGCCTGGTCTAAAAACAAAATTGCTAAAACAATAAGAATAGGCTTTTTCAAACGACAACTATTTTCCTTGCTTCAACTTAGCTTCCATACTCAAAGTAGCATGAGGCACCAAACGTAAACGCTCTTTGGAAATGAGTTTACCCGTTTCGCGGCAAACGCCATAGGTTTTATTCTCTATTCGAATTAAGGCATTTTCGAGGTTAGTAATAAACTTATGTTGACGCGAAGCCAACTGAGCATTTTCCTCTTTGCTATTTACCGAGTATCCCTCTTCCAACACTTTGAAGCTGGGCGAGGTATCGTTGGTGTCGTTTTCGTTGTTGTTGGTATAGGCTTCGATCAAAAGTTGCAAATCGATGTGGGCTTCTTTCAATTTTGAAAGAATTAGTTGACGAAATTCATCCAATTCCGTATCACTGTATCTGGTTTTTTCAACTGCATCTGCCATAATATTTCGAATTATCAGGTTAATATTTAGTAACTTTTAGTTTAACAATATTTTGCAAGCCCAAATCCACTTCTACCAGCTCATCGGTTGCTTGTTCAATCCACTGTAAATCTTCGGTAAGAGTTTCAGAACAAATGTAAACTAAATTGTCGGCAATGATACCTAAAATATCATCATCCTTCAATATTTGAAGTCGAATTTTATCGGTGACTTCAAAATTTTGTTCTTTACGTAGGTTTTGTACTCTGTTCACCAGTTCTCTAGAAACGCCTTCCTTAAACAATTCATCAGTAATGGTAATGTCTAAAGCCACGGTTAGGTTTCCTTGTGTGGCCACCACCCAGCCTGGAATGTCTTGGGTGGTAATTTCTACATCGGAGAGTTCGATTTCGATGTTTTCACCTTCAACAAAAAGGTTGAATTTGCCGCTTTGTTCCAATTGTCGAATGTCGGAAGAGCTCATGGCTGTAATTTGTACGGCTATGGACTTCATCAACTTACCAAACTTAGGACCTAGTGTTTTAAAGTTGGCTTTGATGGCTTTCACCAGCATATCATTATCCTCGGCAATGTACGCCAACTCCTTCACATTCACTTCCGAAGTGATCAAGTCTTTCACTCGGTCAATTTGTTGCTGCATGGCTTCGCTGCTCACAGGAATCATGATTTTTTGTAAAGGTTGACGCACTTTGATTTTGGTTTGTTTGCGCAAGCCAAGAATCATCGACGAAAAATCTTGAGCCAATTGCATGCGCTCTTCTAATTGTTTATCAATTTCGGCACTGTTGGCTTTAAACCATTGGGTAAGATGTATTGAGTTTTCTTTGCATTTTCCACTCACCGAGTTAAGGTCGTTGAAAAGTCGTTCGCCGAAAAATGGAGCGATGGGAGCTGCCAATTGAGCCAAAGTTACCAAGTTGTGGTATAGGGTTTGGTAAGCCGAAATTTTATCGGTGCTGTAAGTGCCTTTCCAGAATCGACGGCGCGACAGACGTACGTACCAATTGCTTAAATGAGCGTCCACAAAATACTGAATCATTCGACCGGCACGGGTGGGCTCATATTGCTGATAGGCTTCTTCCACGTTGAGGATTAGCGTGTTCAATTCCGATAAAATCCAACGATCAATTTCGGGTCGTTGGTCGAAGGCCACTTCGGCTTCTTGGTGGGTAAATCCATCAATATTGGCATAAAGGGCGAAGAAACTATAAGTATTGTAAAGCGTTCCAAAGAATTTTCGTTGCACTTCCGCAATGCCTTCTACGTCAAACTTAAGGTTGTCCCAAGGTTGAGCGTTGGTAATCATGTACCAGCGTGTGGCATCGGGGCCGTATTTTTTGAGTGTTTCAAATGGATCTACGGCATTGCCCAAGCGCTTCGACATTTTATTTCCATTTTTATCCAAAACCAAACCGTTGCTCACCACATTTTTATAGGCTACGGAATCAAAAACCATGGAGGCAATAGCATGTAAGGTAAAAAACCAACCTCGGGTTTGATCTACGCCTTCTGCAATAAAATCGGCAGGATAGTTTTGGTCAAAATATTCCTTATTTTCAAAAGGGTAATGTAATTGTGCGTAAGGCATAGAGCCACTATCGAACCAAACATCAATAAGGTCGGGATCGCGGTGCATGGGCTTGCCGGTGGGAGAAACCAATACTATAAGATCGGCATAGGGCTTATGGAAGTCGAAGGTATTGTAGTTGGCTTCGCTCATATCACCGGGGACAAAGTTTTGGAGTGGATTATTTTTCATCCAACCGGCTGCCACCGATTTTTCAATTTCGATTTTAAGTTCTTCTGCCGAGCCAATGCAAATGCGTTCTTTGTGGTCTTCTGACGACCAGATGGGTAAAGGAATTCCCCAGAAACGCGAACGGCTTAAGTTCCAATCCACCAAGTTTTCGAGCCAGTTGCCAAAGCGACCTTCGCCGGTAGATTTGGGTTTCCAGTTGATGGTGCCGTTGAGGTCTATCATCTTGTCGCGGTATTCGGTGGTTTTGATGAACCAAGAATCTAAGGGATAATAGAGGATGGGTTTGTCGGTACGCCAGCAGTGGGGATAGTTGTGGGTATGTTTTTCGACTTTGAAAGCCAAATTTTGCTTTTTGAGCATCACAGCCAAATCCACATCCAAGGAAGCATCGGCTTCGGTGAGGCTGGGGTTGTAGTCGTTCTTTACAAATCGCCCTGCGTATTCTGAATACAATGAAGTATTTACGTTGGTTTTTACAAAGTCAGCATCCAAGTCGGCGATGCGATAAAAGCGGCCTTGCAGATCCACCATGGGTCTGCGCTGACCTTCGGCATCGATGAGAATTAGCGGTGCAATTCCAGCTGCTTTAGCTACGCGATCGTCGTCGGCACCAAAGGTAGGAGCGATGTGAACCACTCCTGTGCCATCTTCGGTGGTTACATAATCTCCAGGAATTACTTCAAAGGCTTTACCCATGGGTTTTACAAAGGGAATCAACTGCTCGTAGCTTAAGCCACAAAGTTGATCGCCACTGAATTCTCCAATAATTTGATGGGGCATGGCTTTGTCGCCACCTTTATAATCGTCGAAACTTACTTCGTCGTTTTTCTCAGGGAAGTAAGCTCTAAATCGATCTTTGGCCAGCATCACATTCACTTTCTCGAAAGTGTAAGGATTGAAGGTTTTAACAAGCAGGTATTGAATTTTGGGTCCAACGGCTAAGGCCGTGTTTGAAGGTAAAGTCCAAGGAGTGGTGGTCCAAGCGAGGATGTGAAGGTCTTCGGAGAAATTACCAAAAACACGGCTAAAGGCCTCGTTTTTAATAACTTTAAACTGAGCCACGGCGGTGGTGTCTTTCACATCGCGGTAGCAACCGGGCTGGTTGAGTTCGTGGGTACTGAGTCCGGTACCTGCTGCAGGGCTATAAGGTTGAATGGTGTATCCTTTGTAGAGTAAGTTTTTGTTGTACAGTTGTTTAAGCAACCACCAAACCGATTCGATGTATTTATTGTCGAAGGTAATATAAGGATGGTCGAGGTCAACCCAGTAGCCCATTTTTTGGGTTAAATCGTCCCAAAGATCTTTGTATTTCATGACCTCGGTGCGGCAAGCTTTGTTGTAATCTTCGATGCTAATTTTGTGTCCTATATCTTCTTTGGTGATGCCGAGGCTTTTTTCAACACCAATTTCTACTGGCAATCCGTGGGTATCCCAACCCGCTTTGCGTTCTACTTTAAAGCCTTGCATGGTTTTAAAGCGGCAAAACAAATCTTTGATGGTACGTGCCATCACATGGTGAATACCGGGCACACCGTTGGCCGAGGGAGGTCCTTCATAAAAAACAAAACTAGGTTGGCCATCGCGAGTGGCGATGGATTGTTTAAAGGTTTGCTCTTGATCCCATTGTTCTTGCACTTGTTGCGCAATGAGAGGCAGATTAAGATGCGAATAAGAAGGATATTGTTTCGACATAAAGTTGAATATTCAAGGATAAAAAATCCAATTCCAAGGCTAAAGAGTTGATAGTTGATGGTTTCGGATTTAGGGCTGCAAAAGTAATTAAAATAAGCAAAGAATATTCAATGGAAAAATTGGGTTAAAAACGATTTTTAGTGTTTACATATATAGCTATATCAATAAGTTGAACTGTAGTGAGTTGGCATAATAATAGGCAATGATCAGAATCAAAAGACAGAAAAAACAAAATTTAGTCATGTTAAAAATTAAGGATATTTGTTCTATTATATCTCAAATACTAGTGTTTCAAACTTTTAACATATTGTGATTCAATAGGTTTATTACTCAAAAACCATGTATTGAGCCCGTTGGCATTTGCCAGCGGGCTCTTTTTTGTCGGATCTGTAGTGTTTAGAGGCTTCTATTTAAATTCATATATATCAAAAAATCAACTAAATAAAATCTTTTTAGAAGTCATTTTCTAAATAGTTGATATTTGTTAACTCAAAAAAGGAATATTTACACTTATGATGTTATAAGAATAACAATACTATTTATATTTTTGCTTTGAATTAAGTTAAGTTAGTTCATGGTTCATCCTGACTATAAATCAAATATTTACGTAATTAAATCATTATTATTATGGCTGAAATTGAAATGATTATCAATCAAAAAATCGAAAGATATGGCCGTGAACGCAAAGCTTTATTACCCATCTTACAAGGGATAGTGGCAGCAAAAAATTACATTAGCCAAGACGACATGGTATGTGTTGCCCGCGCTTTGGATATTTCTGCAGCAGATGTTTACGGAACCGCCTCTTTTTATTCATTTCTCGAAAACAAGGTATTGGGCAAATACGTGATTCGAGTTTGCCGAAGCATTACTTGCGATATGAAGGGCAAAAACAAAATCTTAAAAGCGCTGGAAGAAGAACTACGCATACAACTTGGCGAAACCACTCACGATCGTTTGTTTAGCTTAGAAGCTACCAACTGCATTGGATTGTGCGATATGGGACCGGCCATGTTAATCAACGAAAAACCATACACCCATCTCACCGCAGAGCGCATTCCTGAAATTATTTTTGAATATCGTAATAAATAAGAAAATGGCAAACAATAATAAACTTCGCAAAGTAGATATCATTTTCAGTGCTTATCCTGGCAATCCTTATGATATTTTAAAGAACGCAATCCAACGCGGCAAAAACGAAATTATCGACGACCTTATTGAATCGGGTTTAAGAGGAAGAGGTGGAGCGGGTTTTTTAACTGGTTACAAATGGCGTTTTATGGCTCAACAAAAAGAAACAGAAAAATACGTGATTTGTAATGCCGATGAAGGCGAACCTGGAACCTTTAAAGATCGTAAACTTCTTGTTGAAGTTCCACGTCGAGTGATCACAGGTATGGCCATAGCTGCTTATGTTACCGACTCTAAATATGGTGTGATATACCTTCGCGCTGAATATGCCTACCTCATTGCTGATTTGCAAAAGGAAATTGATATTTTCCAGGAAGCTGCCAAGAAAATTGGTCTTGATTTTACAATAGAAATTTTTAGAGGTGCAGGTGCTTATGTATGTGGTGAAGAAACCGCACTCATTGAATCGATGGAAGGAAAACGTGGCGAACCTCGTAATAAACCTCCTTACCCCATTCAATCAGGCTACCTAGGAAAGCCCACTTTGGTTAATAATGTGGAAACCTTTGCATCCGCAGCCATGGTTTGCCGTTTTGGAGCCGAAACCTACAAATCTTATGGTACTGACGATCAACATGGATCTAAATTATTTTCCATCTCCGGAGATTCTCCAAAGGAAGGGGTACATGAACTTGAGTTGGGAATGAAAATTTCTGATTTCGTTCAAGAATTTGGCGATGGTGATACCAAGGCGGTACAAGTTGGTGGTGTTGCTGGATTCTGCATTCCTCGGAAAAATTTCGAGACTTCTATTATAGGTGAGGGAAATACTACAGGTGGAGCTACCATGATTTTCAATAGCACTCGGTCGATGTATAACGTTTTGCACAATTATCTTGAGTTTTTCGCTGAAGAATCTTGCGGTCAATGTACTCCTTGTCGCATAGGAACCCAACAATTGCTTAAAGGCATCGAAGCAGTAAAATCGGGAGAAAAACCTGAATCCTATCTCCAAGATCTGATTAAACTGAGCCGTACCATGAAGGTAACTTCTAAGTGTGGATTAGGCCAATCGGTTACCAACTCTTTTGTTTCAATAGTTGAAAATTTCAAAGAAGAAATGATCTACTAATCAGAAATTTAAAACCCTATTTATTAATAATGAAAATTTTTGAAATATGTCAATGATAAGTTTAAAAATAGACGGTCAGTTGGTTGAAGTGGAAAGCGGTACTACCATTCTTGAGGCAGCCAAAAAGATCAATGTAAATATTCCCACCCTTTGTCATCACGAAGACTTATGTGTGGCTGGAAATTGTCGTGTTTGCGTGGTTGAAGTTAAAGGTCGAGAGCGACTTGAAGCTTCCTGCTCCACTCCAGCTCCCGAGGGCATGGAAATTTGGACTAACACCGCACGTGTGCGCAATGCCCGTCAAGACATCGTTTCGCTTTTAGTTTCGGAGCACAATACCCAGTGTACTACCTGCTATCGCAACACCAATTGCGAATTGCAAAACCTTGCTGCAGAGTATAATGTGGACGGAAATCGTTACTTGAGTGTACTTAAACCAGGGATCAAAGTCGATACCAGTTCATGGTCCATCGAAAAGGATGACAGTAAATGTATCCGCTGCCAACGTTGCGTGCGCACTTGTGCCGAATTACAACATGTAAACGCACTCACAGCCTCTCATAAAGGTAAAGACATGAAGATTTCCACCTTCTTGGATTTGCCTTTCAACGAAGTGGTTTGTACCAATTGCGGTCAATGCGTCAATCGCTGTCCCACAGGAGCACTTACCGAACGCCGATATTTTAATCAAGTATGGGAAGCCATTGGCGATCCTACCAAACACGTGGTGATGAACACCGCTCCATCGGTTCGTGTAGCTTTAGGCGAAATGCTGGGCTATGAAGTTGGACATCGGGTGACCGGCAAAATGGTTACCGCTATGCGAAAAATGGGTGCTGACTCTGTTTTGGATACCGACTTTGCGGCCGACCTTACCATCATTGAAGAAGGTAATGAATTGCTAACCCGACTCAAAAAAGTACTCGTTGACAAAGACCAAAGCGTAAAATTACCTATGATTACCTCCTGCTCTCCAGGATGGGTGAAGTTTATCGAACACATGTTCCCCAATCATTTAGGACATTTGAGTACTTGCAAATCGCCTCAACAAATGTTTGGAACCTTGAGCAAGACTTATTATGCAGAACAAAAAGGAATTGATCCAAAAGACATCGTAAGTGTAGCCATCATGCCTTGTGCGGCTAAGAAGTACGAAGCCAATCGTCCCGAAATGAACGATAGCGGATACCGCGATATCGATGCAGGATTAACTACCCGCGAGTTTGGGTTGATGATAAAACAAGCTGGTTTAGATTTCAAAAATCTTCCTGACGGAGCTTTCGATAGTATTATGGGCGAATCTACGGGTGCCGGAGTAATTTTTGGAGCTACAGGTGGAGTTATGGAAGCAGCCCTTCGTACTGCCTACGCTGTGGTTACTGGTCGCAGTGTTCCTTTCGAAAACCTAAATATCACCGCGGTTCGTGGAACCGACGGCATACGTGAAGCTAGTATTAAAGTGGAAAATTGCTTGCCCGAGTGGAGCTTCCTAGAAGGTGTGGTTTTGAATGTGGGTGTAGCCCATGGATTGAAAAATGCACGCATCATAATGGATCAAATTGCTGCCGGAACGTCTAAGTATCACTTTATTGAAGTGATGGCCTGTCCAGGTGGTTGCATCGGAGGAGGTGGACAACCTATCCCAACCAACGCTGAAATTAGAGCCAAACGTACCGCTGCTATCTACGAAGAAGATATGGGAAAACCCATTCGTATGTCGCACGAAAACCCTGAAATTGTTAAGATTTACGAAGAATATCTGCACGAACCCCTTGGGCATAAGTCGCACAAACTGCTGCATACCCATTATACTCCTCGCAACAGATATTAATCATAATATTGGATCAACTTGGAAAGTTAGTTTTGTACTAACTTTCCGAGTTTATTTTAAAAGTTTAAAAAGACCCTAATCTAATAGTATTAACTTATGGAAAAGGATGTAAGAATTGCCTCGGCACTCATTACCGTTGAGAAACATAACGCTAATATACAGCGTGTAAATCAAGTTCTTAGCGATTTTAGCGATTCCATTATTGCCCGCCAGGGCTTGTCGCTACCCAGCCATCATTTCAACATTATCACCATCATTCTCCAAACAGAAGTTAATACTATTAATTCCTTTGCAGGCAAAATAGGTCGCATCCCCGAAGTGGAAATTAAAGTATTAATGCACAAATGTTTGAAGAAAAATGAAATTTAAACCCGAAGTTTACAAAATACCTGATGTAGCAGGTCAGCCCTTTATTGACGAGGCTGAAATATGGCATTACATCAATTATGCTGCCGCTGATGCAGAAAGCGTGCGTGCGGTAATTCAAAAATCGTTGAATAAGCAGCGCCTTAGCCTGGCCGAAACCGCCATTTTAGTTAATGCCACCGATCCGCTGTTGATTGCAGAAATTAAAGCTGGAGCACGTGAATTGAAAGAAAAAGTGTACGGCAATCGCATTGTGCTTTTTGCCCCGCTTTACATTGGAAATAAATGCGCCAACGATTGCGAATATTGCGGTTTTAGAGCTACCAATAAAGATGCGGTGCGTCAAACCCTCGATGATCAGCAAATTATCAACGAAATTGAAGCTCTGGAGGACAACGGTCAAAAGCGCCTCATTTTGGTTTATGGTGAGCATCGCGATTATGATGCCGACTACATTGCCCATACTGTGGATCTTGCTTATGGCGTAAAAAAAGGTCAAGGAGAAATTCGACGGGTTAACATTAATGCGGCACCTTTAAGTGACGAAGGTTTTCGTAAAGTGAAAGAAGCAGGAATTGGCACCTATCAAATTTTTCAGGAAACCTATCATAAACCAACTTATCAAAAATACCATCATTTTGGCAAAAAAGCCGACTACGATTATCGTTTAACCTCATTGGATAGAGCTCAAGATCAGGGTCTTGATGATGTGGGTATTGGCGCTTTATTTGGATTGTACGATTGGCGCTTTGAAGTGCTGGCTCTGGTGCGCCATACCAATCATTTAGAAGCTTGCTATAACGTTGGTCCACATACCATCTCATTTCCCCGCATTCAAAGTGCCTCGGGATTAACCATTGATGCCAGTCATTTGGTTAGTGATGACGATTTTGCCCGCTTGATAGCCATTTTGCGTTTGGCAGTGCCTTATACCGGAATGATTCTGACCGCTCGCGAAACAGCTCAAATTCGCAACGAGGTTATCCATTTTGGAGTGTCACAGATTGATGGTGGAACCAAACTCGAATTGGGCAGTTACAGCATGAATTTGAACGAAAAGCAAGACTTGAATAAAGAACAGTTTAAAATCAACGACGATCGCTCGCTAAATCAAATCATCGACGAATTGCTGGACGACAATATGCTCCCCAGTTTTTGTACTGCCTGCTATCGACTGGGGCGCACAGGGGAGCATTTTATGGAATTTTCAGTGCCTGGATTTATCAAAACCAAATGCACTCCCAATGCCATACTCACCTTGGCCGAGTACACCCTCGATTATGCACCTGAAGCCACTGCCCAAAAGGCATGGAAGGTAATTGAAAAGAATTTGGAGCCCCTCGATCCTAAGCTTAAAACCGACTTAAAAGAACGTATTGAAAAACTCAAAGAAGGCACGCGAGATTTGTATTACTAATACTACTAAAGCTATGAAAGGTAAAGACTTAAAACCCCACATTGGAATTTTTGGCCGAAGAAACTTGGGCAAGAGTTCATTGATTAATGCGTTAACGGGGCAGGAGGTGTCCATTGTTTCAGAACAGGCCGGAACCACCACCGATCCTGTAAAGAAAAGCATGGAAATCTTTGGCATTGGGCCAGTGGTAATTACCGACACTGCGGGTATTGACGACCAAGGCGATCTTGGTAACTTTCGTGTGGCCAAGAGTATGGAAGTAATTCCCAATGTGGACTTGGCCATTTTACTCATCGCCCACAACCAATTTGATGCTCCAGAGCTCAAAATTATTCAAGCTTTAAAGGAATATGACACCCCTTATGTGGTGGTGCATGGAAGAGGAGATGAGGCTCCCTTGCAAACCGAAACGCTTAAGACTATTTCGAAAGCCTATGAAGGCAAGGTGTTAGAATACCAACGAAATGACGCTCTTGCATTGCAAAAATTAGTGGCAGCCTTGGTGGAGCTTATGCCCAACGATGCCTTTAAAAGCAAAAGCCTGTTTAAAGGACTGGTAAAACCCAAAGAGGTGGTTCTGCTCATCACTCCCATCGACAGTGAAGCTCCTGAAGGCCGCATGATATTGCCTCAGGTAATGGCTTGGCGCGATGTGTTGGATTTAGATGCCATCTGCATTTCGGTAAAGGAAACTGAATTGGAAGATTTTTTAAAGTTAGGCATCAGGCCAGCCTTGAGTGTTACCGACAGTCAAGTATTTGGTTTGGTGTCAAAATTGATTCCACAAGACTGGAAGCTTACAAGTTTTAGCATCGCTTTTGCACGTTATAGAGGAAACTTTGAAGCTTTTATCGAGGGAACCCGATTTATTGACCAATTGCAAAACGGCGATCGAATATTGATGCTTGAGTCGTGTACCCACCAAATCAGTTGCGATGATATCGGGCGTCACAAATTGCCAAAATGGTTGCAAGAGTTTACCGGTAAAAAATTGGAATTCGATTTTGCTGCAGGGCTGCATCAGTTCCCCAAGCCCATTGACGATTACGCTTTGGTGATACAATGTGGCGGTTGTGTGGTAACTGCAAAGCAACTTAATAGTCGAATAAAACCTGCAGTGAAACGTAATATTCCAGTTACCAATTACGGGATGGCCATAGGCTATATGAATGGAATTTTTGAACGAGTGATTGAACCTTTCATTGAAAAGTAAGATGAGTATTAAAGAAATTTTAAATAATGGCGATTTTACCAAAGAAGCTCTGGTGCAGCTTTTGGCTGCTGAAGACCAGGACATGACTGCCATTTTTGAGCGTTCGGCAGCTATTAAACTAAAATATCTGGGCAATAAAGTGTATTTCAGAGGACTGATTGAATTATGTAATATTTGCGAAAAGGACTGCTTTTATTGCGGAATTCGCAAATCGAATCCCCATTTTGAACGCTATAACCTCAACGACGATGAAGTGATGCAAGCCGCCCAATTTGCCTTTGACGAAAATTATGGATCCATCGTTTTACAAAGTGGAGAGCTTCAGAGTGAGGGTTTCACTGCACGCATTGAGCGACTTTTGAAAAAGATAAAAGAAATGTCAGGCGGAAAGTTGGGCATTACTTTGAGCTTAGGAGAGCAAAGTGAAGAAACCTATCGTCGATGGTTTGAGGCGGGTGCCCATCGATACCTATTGCGCATCGAAAGTTCCAATAAGGAATTGTATTATAAACTTCATCCCAAAGATTCAAAGCACGATTATCAAGCCCGCTTGGATTGCTTGCACAGCTTACGAAAGGTGGGTTTTCAGGTTGGCACGGGCGTAATGATTGGCTTGCCCTTTCAAACGCTGGAACATTTGGCCGAAGACCTACTTTTTATGAAAACTTTCGACATTGATATGTGTGGCATGGGACCCTATGTGGAGCATCAGCACACTCCATTGTATGAATTTCATGAAGGCTTACCCACACAGCGCCAGCGATTTACCTTAGCACTTAAGATGATTGCCCTGCTTCGTTTGATGATGCCCAAGGTGAATATTGCTGCAGCCACTGCCCTGCAAGCCATCGATCCCATTGGTAGAGAAAAAGCCTTGCGCATTGGTGCCAATATTATTATGCCCAATGTTACGCCAGGCCTTTACCGCGACGATTATAACCTCTACGAGAACAAGCCCTGCACCGATGAAGAGGCCTCCGATTGTAAAAATTGCCTCGAAGCCCGTATCAGTATCTCGGGAAACGAAATTGCCTATGGAGAATGGGGCGATAGCTTGCAGTTTAAAGCGCGGGGAGGGCAGTAGTGATGTTAAGCTTTTTCTCCTTTTAGCCTAATTTTGCAATGGTCTTGCTTTAGGCTGAAATTGCTGGTTGAATAAATATCGGAGCTTTTACTTCACCTGTA
>DZDC01000189.1 GCA_022736595.1 Draconibacterium orientale
TACTTCAATCTATGGGTTGGGAGTATGTTCATGGCTTATTGCTTGCCCCAGGTGCGGAGCAAGCAGAAAGAGAAAGTTTTGAGCAAATTGTTTTAGTTGACCGTTTACGCAAATCGGTTGCGGTGCTTAATCCAAACATTCCACACGATGCACAAGAGCAAGCTATTCAAAAGGTATTGCGGATTTATTCGCCTGAATTATTGCACAACAATGAAACTTTTCATCAGCTATTAGTTGAAAAAGTAAAAATACCGTATCAGCAAGACGGCTTTGAACGTAGTTATGAAGTAACATTGATTGATTTTGAGAAACCTTTGAATAACGAATTTTTATGTGTTAATCAATATACTATTGTTGAAAAAAATCAAAATAAACGACCTGATGTTTTATTGTTTGTAAACGGTTTGCCACTGGTTGTGATTGAACTGAAAAATGCTGCGGATGAAAACGCCACCATGCGTAAAGCGTTTGACCAATTGCAAACCTACAAATCAACCATCCCGAGTTTATTTACTTTCAATGCCATTTGTGTTATATCTGATGGTATGGAATGTAAAGCAGGTAGCGTTTCCGCAGGTTACAGCCGTTTTATGACTTGGAAAACAGCAGACGGCAGAAAAGAAGCATCACGTTTTATTCCGCAATTAGAAATTCTATTAAAAGGAATGTTGAACCCTTCTACCCTTTTAGATTTGGTTCGCAATTTCATTGTATTTGAAAAGCGTAAAAAAGAAGATGCCAAAACAGGTATTACACAAATAGAAACCGTTAAGAAGTTAGCGGCTTATCATCAATATTACGCAGTAAACAAAGCAGTTCAATCTTCCATTATTGCATCGGGTGCAAACGGTGATAAAAGAGGTGGTGTAGTTTGGCACACACAAGGTTCGGGAAAAAGTTTGAGTATGGTTTTTTATTCGGGCAAATTAATTACAGCACCCGAAATGCAAAACCCAACCATTGTAGTTATTACCGACCGTAACGATTTGGACGACCAATTATTTGATACTTTTGCGAACTCCAAACAGCTTCTAAGGCAAGAACCAGTTCAAGCCAAAGACAGAGAACACCTCAAAGAATTGCTTAAAGTGGCAAGCGGAGGTATTGTGTTTGCTACAATTCAAAAGTTTTTGCCCGAAGACCAAAAATCGGTTTACGAGCAACTATCGGAACGCAGAAACATCGTTGTAATTGCTGACGAAGCACACAGAACGCAATACGGTTTTGAAGCATCTATAAAAGAAGTAAAAGATAAAGAAACTCAAGAGAGTATTGGAAAACGTATTGCGTATGGCTTTGCCAAATATATGCGAGATGCTTTACCAAATGCTACTTACATTGGTTTTACAGGAACACCAATTGAGGGTACTGATGTAAATACTCCGCAAGTCTTTGGTCAATATGTAGATGTATATGATATTTCGCAAGCCGTTAATGATGGGGCAACGGTTCGAATTTATTATGAAAGTCGTTTGGCAAAAGTTAATTTAGATGAAGAAGGCAAACGCTTGATTGAGGAATTTGATGCAGAACTTGAACAAGACGAAGAAATTACAGACCAGCAAAAAGCCAAAGCAAAATACACAAAATTAGAGGCAATTGTTGGTAATGAAGAACGTATAAAAAACTTAGCCAGAGATATTGTAACCCATTCGGAACAACGTCAAAAAGTGTTTGATGGCAAAGGCATGATTGTAGCAATGAGCCGCAGAATTGCAGCCGATTTATACAAGGAAATTATTGCATTAAGACCCGAATGGCACGATGTAGATTTAAGCAAAGGAGCTATAAAAGTTGTAATGACTTCAACAAGTGCTGATGGTCCAGAAATGCAACGGCACAACACTACAAAACAACAGCGTAAAAATTTAGCAGAACGAATGAAAGACCCAGCCGACCCTTTACGCTTGGTTATTGTTCGTGATATGTGGTTAACAGGTTTTGATGCTCCTTGTTTGCATACACTCTACATTGACAAACCAATGAGAGGACACAACTTAATGCAAGCCATTGCAAGGGTAAACCGTGTTTTTAAAGACAAACCAGGCGGTTTAATTGTTGACTATTTGGGAATTGCAAATGACTTAAAAAAAGCATTATCTTTTTATTCCGATGCGGGTGGTAAAGGCGAACCAACTTTAGATTTAGAAAAAGCAATTGCTTTGATGAACGAAAAATATGAAGTTGTTCAGCAATTTTTTAATGAAGAAGCCAAAACGCAAAAAGACATTGTTGCCGAAGAACCTGAAGCGTATTATGCAAACAGTTTTAAGTTCAATTATAAGCGTTTTTTTAGTGTAGAAGCAAAAGAAAAAATGTCAATCATTCTGCAATCAGAAGAACATATTTTAGGATTGGAAGATGGCAAAACTCGTTTCATAAGAGAAGTAACTTTGTTAAGTCAAGCCTTTGCATTATCCATTCCGCACGAAAGAGCAATGGAAATTAAAGACGACATTGCTTTTTTTCAAGCAGTTAAGGCAAGGTTGGTCAAATTTGAAGGAACAGGAATAGGCAAATCAGATATTGAAATAGAAACCGCCATCAAACAAATAGTTGATGAAGCGTTAAGTTCTGACAAAGTAATTGACATTTTTGAAGCAGCAGGAATTGACAAGCCCGAAATATCAGGTTTAGAAGTGCTTTCAGATGAATTTCTTTTAGAAGTAAAAGGAATGAAACACCAAAATTTGGCATTAGAACTTTTAAAGAAATTATTGAATGACGAAATAAAAACACGTTCTAAAACCAATTTAGTAAAGAGTAAAAAACTTTTAGAAATGTTGGAAGGTGCAATAAAACGCTACCAAAACAACTTGCTTACAACCGCAGAAATTATTCAAGAACTCATCAATATTGCAAAAGAGATTAAAGAAGCCGACAAAGAAGGTGAAAGACTTGGTCTGACAAAAGATGAAGTTGCTTTTTACAATGCTTTAGAAGCAAATGATAGTGCAGTAATGGTTTTGGGTGACGACCAACTCAAAGAAATTGCAAGAGAAATTACGGACAAAGTAAGAGCTAACGCAACTATTGACTGGACAATTAGAGAAAGTGCAAGAGCAAGATTAATGGTAATTGTTAAGCGGACATTGACAAAGTGGGGTTATCCACCAGACAAACAAGCAAAAGCAATTGAAACAGTTTTAAAACAAGCAGAACTAATGGCAGACTTCTTTACAAAAGATTGAGCCGACGCACAGTCGTAAGCACATTTGCAAGCCCACACGAGCCAACGCTCAAACCAAAG
>DZDC01000053.1 GCA_022736595.1 Draconibacterium orientale
AAAATTCTTTTTATCTTTGAACTGTCTAAGAAATAGTTTTTAGACTGGACTCATACTTTAATCCACTGATGAATATATGGCTCTAAATCTTTATTCTGAGGTTTAATTTCTGGCATTTCGTTGGAATATACCATCAAAAACTTTTTTGGTTCAATAATTCGTCGAGCCGCTGCCGATTCAATAATCATTAATTTGTGTTGGTATCCATTTTCAATAAAATAATCAAATACAAGAGCCAAATTTTCATCTAACGCCTGTACATAATACACTTCCGTTGCCCCTGCCCTTTTCATTCGAGAACTATCTTTATCAGTGGAATCGCTTAATTCTAAAAAGATTTGAGTGTTTCCATTTTTAAAAACTAACTTTAACCCAGTAGCTAAGGGATGCTGATGAGGCGAAATTTTGATGGCGATTATATTTTGATGTTTTTCATTCGCAATGAGCTTACAAGCCAAAGTTGTTTTACCCACATTTCGTCCAGTGCCACTGATGATAATCGCATTATCAAACTGAATCATAATTAGTTACTTACGGAATATGCATGTATTTATGGCTCTGAATACTCACTTTCCATCGTGGATTTTGCAAAGCATAATCCACAATTTTTTGCATCATCAATTTTGATTTACTCCATTCAGGTTGAAGAAAAAGCTGGCAGTTGGAATTCACTTTATTTGCATTTTGCTCAGCCCATTCAAAATCGGCCTCGTTTTCGATGATAACTTTGAGTTCCGAAGCTTGATCATAGAATACTTGCAAAGGAGCTTTATTTCGTTTTGGCGAGAGGCAAATCCAATTCCAATTTCCAGAAAGCGGGGACGAACCACTGGTTTCTAGATGCGTTTCAAAGCCAGCATTCTGAAGTTGCTGAGTGAAATAATTGAGGTTATAATTCATGGGTTCGCCACCAGTTACCACCACGGTCTTGGCTTGGCAACTCATTATTTGTTCCAAAATGGCATCGGTATGTGTGGGAGGATGAAGCAAAGCATTCCACGATTCCTTCACGTCGCACCAATGACAGCCCACGTCGCAGCCACCAATACGCACAAAGTAACTTGGCAATCCGCTATGAAAACCTTCGCCTTGCAAGGTGTAAAATGCCTCCATCAAAGGCAGCACTTTTCCTTCCACCAGCAAACCATTGGTCTGGTCGTTTAATTGTTGATAGCCTTTCAATCTTATCTATTTTTTTGTGCTGCTTTGAGCGTATTGGCTAATAATCCGGCAATGGTCATTGGACCCACACCTCCTGGCACAGGGGTAATCCAGCTCACTTTTTGAGCCACTTCATCAAAAGCCACATCGCCTTTGAGTTTAAAACCCGACTGAGTTGTAGCATCGGCAATACGATGTATTCCCACATCAATCACCACTGCACCTTCCTTCACCATTTGAGCGGTGATAAATTCGGGGCTACCAATTGCTACTATTAAAATATCGGCAGAACGGGTGATTTCAGCGAGGTTGCGGGTTTTGCTATGACAAAGAGTCACTGTTGCATTTCCAGGGTTTCGCTTCTGCCCCATCATAATGCTAATGGGCATACCAACAATATTGGAGCGTCCCACCACTACACAATGTTTGCCTTCGGTTTCAATCTGATAATGTTTTAAAATTTCTAATATTCCGGCAGGAGTAGCTGGAAGATAGGAATCGAGACCAAGCACCATCTTACCTACATTAACGGGGTGAAATCCATCTACATCTTTTTCAGGACTGATGGCTTCGATAACTTTTTGCTCATCAATATGTTTAGGAAGTGGTAGCTGAACGATAAACCCATCCACATCGGGATCATTATTTAAAAAATTCACCATTTCTAACACTTCTTTTTCAGTGGTTTTCGCAGGCAATCGATATACCGAAGAGGTCATTCCCACCGAAATGCAAGCCTTTTCTTTGGCAGTAACATAGGTTTGACTTGCGCCATCCTCACCCACCAAAACAGCCACCAAATGGGGAGCTCTTATATCATTATCAATCAATTGTGCTACTTTCTTAGCTATTTCACGCTTTTGCGCAGCACTGGTTAATTTTCCATCAAGGATTTTCATGTATGCTTATTTATATATTAACAATATGATCAAATTAAAAGAGCTTTGAAATACATTCGGTACCAGAATACATTTGCAATCGTGCTCATTTCATATCAAAAAAGAATTTGAGGCTGCAAATTTAGCCATAAAAAAGTGAAAAATGCGTATAAAACATAATTTAGAAATAGCAATTTTAAGAGGAAAATCTCAACATACTAATTATCCAAGTTCTGTGACAATTATTAGGATTGCGAGGCAAAAACAGCAAGGTAAAAATTGAATCTTTGCCTAAATTTAAAAATACAAAATTTCAAGTATGGACAGTTACGAATCAACCCGAAGAAGCTTTATTCGCAAACTCGGATTAACCATGGGAGTTGCCGCAATGTCGGGAGCAGCTAGCGGAGCAAAAATAGTGGAATCCAATATCGAGTTTCGCTTATCTACTGAGCAACAAAATTTTATGGATCAATATGAAGTTTGGATGGATCAGTTTGTAGAAGTGATTAAAGCACGAAAAACACAACCTAATGATTTGGAAATCAATAAAAAATTGATGCAATTGAGCGAACAACATCAGGAATGGCAAAAGGAAGTTAAAGGCTATATGGAGGATGAAAATTTTGCTCGTCACTATATGGTTCTTACCCAACGAATGACCGACGAAATTAATTAAATAGGCTCATTTCAATGAATTAGGGTTTAATGGTTTTCCGATAAAAAAGTATGGACAAAATATTTAGAAAATTCCATATTTAAAGCAATAGTACATAAAAAAAAGGCTACTTTTGGGCTTTGAAAAATCGCAAACCAAACAAAACTATGAGTGTACTTGTAAACAAAAATTCTAAAGTAATTGTACAGGGATTTACTGGAACCGAAGGCACCTTTCACGCCACTCAAATGATTGATTATGGCACCAATGTGGTAGGTGGAGTAACACCAGGCAAAGGAGGTCAAACCCATCTTGATAAACCTGTTTTTAATACCGTTAAAGATGCAGTGGTTAAAGCTGGCGCTGATGTGTCGGTAATATTTGTACCACCTGCATTTGCTGCTGATTCCATTATGGAAGCTGCTGAGGCTGGCATTAAAGTAATTGTGTGTATTACAGAAGGTATTCCAACCAAAGATATGGTAACTGTAAAGGAATATCTCAAAGGCAAAGATTGCAGATTAATTGGACCCAACTGTCCTGGAATCATTACCCCCGGCGAAGCTAAAGTTGGAATTATGCCTGGCTTTATTCATCAAAAAGGTCGTGTGGGAATCGTTAGCCGTTCTGGCACATTAACTTATGAAGCTGTGGATCAACTTACCAAAACTGGCTTAGGTCAAACCACTGCCATTGGAATTGGAGGCGACCCCGTAAACGGAACTTCCACTAAGGAAGCCGTTGAGCTTTTGATGAACGATCCCGAAACTGAAGGTATTGTTATGATTGGAGAAATTGGTGGCAATATGGAAGCTGATGCAGCCTATTGGATCAAAGAACATGGCACCAAACCTGTGGTAAGTTTTATCGCTGGTGCAACTGCTCCCAAAGGCAGAACCATGGGACATGCTGGCGCTATTGTAGGTGGAAAAGCGGATACAGCCGAAGCCAAGAAAGAAATTTTACGCTCTTGCGGTATTCACGTTGTGGACTCTCCCGCTGATCTTGGAACTAAAATGGCAGAATTGCTGAAATAGTCTGAAATCTATAATATCAAAAAAAGCTGAATTAAAAATTCAGCTTTTTTTTTGATTAATTGCAATACTACTTTATCTCAGTGGTAAGCATCAATCGTTCGCCAATAAAGGCTTCGAGCTTATCTCCCACTTCAATAGATCCCACTCCTGCTGGAGTACCGGTAAAAATCAGATCTCCAATTTTAAGGGTTACAAACTGTGAGACATAGGAAATTATGCGATGAATGTTGAAGAGCATTTCAGAGCTCTTGCCCGTTTGCATTACCACTCCATTCTTCTTCATACTGAAGGTAATATTTTGAATATCAGAGAATTCCTCGATAGGAATAAAATCGCTGATGGGTGCACTTCCGTCAAAGGCTTTTGCTGGTTCCCAGGGTAGCCCTTTGACCTTAAACTCTTGCTGCAAATCGCGAGCAGTTAAGTCGAAACCTATGCCAATGGCATCGTAATAGGTGTCGGCAAACCGTTCCTCGATGTATTTACCCACTTTAGAAATTCGGAAAACCAATTCAGTTTCAAAATGAATGTCTTGCGAAAATTCGGGATAAAAGAAAGGCCTGTCTTTAGTAATGATTGCCGTTTCAGGTTTCATAAACCATACTGGAATTTCAGGAATAGGATTGTTCAGTTCTTGAGCATGCAATACGTAATTGCGGCCAATACAAATAATTTTCATGGAGGTAATATTTTATTTATTTCATTCTAATGCTTTCAAAATCGGCTAAATTTCCATTAAATACATTCATATCCACCTGATCGAGGATATGAGGTAGGCTAAAACTATGGCTAAATTGCCATAAAATCCAATTCTCTATTTCTGGTGGAGAATTTTGTAAACGGGGAATCCAAAGTGGATATTTCGAAAAATCACTGGTATTAAAATAGATTTCGTAAAATTTTTGACTAGTATAAAGAATTGGAATCACTCCGTAATGATTTTCAATAAGTTGAAGACACATCAGAACTCGCTTTCGGTATTCAGTCACTGAAATTTGGCTTTCTTCTTCCACATCCAAAACAGGGGGCAAGTCACCCTTACTAAGCGCAACCTTGGAAGTAAATAATGCAATTTGTTTCTTTGGATCTTCTTGAGAATCAAAGAAATGATACGCTCCCCTAACTATATCATATTTTAAAGTCGATTCCCAATTGTATTCAAATCTCTTGTCAACCCAATGATCCGATTCAGTGGCTTTTATAAAAGCAAAGGTAATTTTTTTGTTATCAAACTGAAATTTAGACAGCGATTCCCAATCGATTTTCCCTTGATGCCTACTGACATCAATTCCGTAAATTTCGGCCTTGGGAACAAAATTATTGCTGTCAAGAACATTTTGATTAGGGTCAGAAATCGGCGAATGATTGTAAAAAAACTCACGGATGTAAAAGCGAGCTGAGCGTTCAAATATAAGAAAAAACGTAGATAAAGCCAACAATACCAACATAAAAACCCAAAGCCATACACGGCGTTTTGCGGGTCGTCGATGCTTCACTGTTGTACGTTTTTTTTTCACCACCATAGGTTATGATTTGAATTTATATACTCCCAACTTAATCGAAGTAAAAATACGTTTCGTATATAAAGGAAAATCTGCATTCATCAACCAATCGTAATAACCTGGTGTGCGCTCAAAAACCTCTTTTACTAGTTTACCTTTATGCTGACCAAAGTTAAAAACAGGCTGATCATCATCGTCGAGAATAATTTGTCCCATCAAATCAGCATTGCGATGATGGGTTGAAAAATCGGCCAAGGCCTGCATATCATTTTTAATGGGTTGAACCAGATTCTTGTCTTTATCTTCTACTTCAACATCTTGATATCGATCCAATTGAGCCATTAATATCTCGTAAGTTGCTTCCACATCGGCCATGGCATTGTGGGCATTCTCAAGCTTTTGATTGAGGTAAAACTTATAGGCAGCCGTTAAGGTTCGTTGCTCCATTCGCATAAAGATGTTTTGCACATCAATCATGCGGCGGTTTCTCATATCAAAATCAACTTCTGCTCTTAAAAATTCTTCCACAAGAAGGGGAATATCAAATTTGTTGGAGTTGTATCCTGCCAGATCAGCATTGCCAATAAACTGGTGCAAATCGTGCGCAAACTCTTTAAAGGTAGGCATCAACCTCACATCATGCTCGTAAATTCCATGTATTAAGCTGGTGGCCAAAGGAATGGCTACGGTAGGATTTATACGTTGTTCCAAGCGTTCCTCGCTCCCATTGGGACTAATTTTTATTACGGCAATTTCCACAATCCGATCTTTGGCAGCGTTAATGCCTGTGGTTTCAAGATCAATAAAGCACAAGGGTTTGCCCACATTTAATTTCATACAACTGTTTTAAAAATGAAGCACGAAAATAGGATAATTAATGCACCCTTTGGCATTTTTTCACTTCAGATATTCTTCTCTTTTTACCAAAGCAAAATAGTTATCATCCAATTTGTTATAACCAAATTCATAACAAAAAAAATAACGATTACCATTTTTAGTATCATAAATATTGGTAAAGTAGGAGAAATCAAAACCTCGATCCATCAATTGATTTCGATGTACCTTTTTAACTTCTTTCTCTGAAGTGGCAAGTATTTCTTCCATGATGCGCCGATTCTTGCGCAAGTTATAATTTACTTTTCGGATGTAATTGTTCTCGATGAGTTGGGTACGATTATTAAAGGTGTTGCGGCATTGATCTGAGCAGAATTTTTTATCGATCCTTCCGTGAATTTCCTCACCGCATTCTTGGCATGTCCTTTTCTCTGTCATAATGCTTATTATTAATGGATTAATGCACAATAATAACAAAAATTACGTTTTGCAACACCTATGAAAGAAAATTAATTTGATTTCTTGAAAATTGCTTGAATTCGTTGTAAAAGATAGATTTTCTTAAGAATAAAACGCATCATAAAGTGATATTGTCCCAAGAGTACGCCATAAATAAAAAGGAAGAAGTTATAAAGTGGTAACACAACAATCATAAAAACCAACAATTTAAGCCAGAAAGAGCTATCGTCGGTAATGCCTAATAAAAGGTCTATCTTACGATGGAAATAGAGTGTTGAGGGGCCAGCCAATGAAAAGGCTATTAGGATCAATAGTACTTGCCAATTGCTTTCGATGGCCCAACGAACTTTAAGCTTTTGCCAAAGGTTATGCATGAGTTTATTATGAGATGGCTAAAATACCGCCAAAAAGCATATCATTACTTAAATAGAATAATTATTAGATGCGTTCGTAAATCTGATACGAGAAACTAAAGCTATTTTCACTTTCTGGTGCCATATCGGTGTTCTCTACCAATTTCCAAACCTTTAAATCGATCTCAGGAAAGAAAGTATCTGCTTCAAAATTGCGATGAACTTTTGTTATATACAGCTTTTGAGCCAAGGGCATAAATTGCTTGTAAATACTGCCCCCTCCCATCACAAAATTCTCTTGATTTGAATCCATCATTTCAATAGACTGAGTAATGCTATATGCCATTTCGCAACCAGCAATTTGTTCACCTTGAACATCAGTTAGAACTATATTTCTGCGATTGGGCAATGGACGAAAAGGCAAGGAGTAAAAGGTATTTTTACCCATCACCACCGGATGGCCAGAGGTAATCTTCTTAAAACGCTTTAGGTCATCTGAAATATGCCAGAGCAACTGATTGTCTTTGCCAATGGCATAATTAGAAGCTATGGCAACAATGATTGAAATGGGTTTTGTCATGGGAACTTATTTATAAAATTAGGCTTGGGATTAAATTGAGATTTCTCCTTTGATACTTGGATGAGCTTCATAACCAATTAATTGAAAATCGTCATAAGTAAAATCAAAGATATTATTGATTTCAGGATTCATTTTCATTTGTGGCAATGGCAAGGTATTTCGAGTCAATTGAAGTTTCACCTGATCGATGTGGTTGAGATAAATATGAGCATCGCCAAGCGTATGTACAAAAGTGCCTAGTTTTAAGCCCGTGACTTGCGCCACCATTTGCAACAACAACGCATAGGAAGCTATGTTAAAAGGTACACCCAGAAATATATCGGCACTACGTTGATACAATTGGCAACTCAGTTTTCCTTCGGCCACATAAAACTGAAATAGAATATGACAAGGAGGCAAATTCATTTGATCTATGGCACCCACATTCCAAGCACTTACAATATGTCGGCGCGAATCGGGCTTGTCTTGAATGCTACGAATGACCTCAGAAATTTGATCGACATGCTCACCTTTATAATCGGGCCAGGAGCGCCACTGATATCCATAAATGGGACCCAATTCTCCCTGCTCATCTGCCCATTCGTTCCAAATTCTCACGCCATTTTCTTGAAGGTATTTTACATTGGTGCTGCCCTTTAAAAACCACAAAAGCTCGTGAATGATACTTTTTAAATGGAGCTTTTTAGTGGTCAATACAGGGAAACCCTCGCTTAAATCGAATCGCATTTGATAACCAAAAACACTTATGGTACCGGTGCCTGTTCGGTCCTCTTTTTTCACGCCATGAGTTAGCACGTGGTCTAAAAGATCAAGGTATTGCTTCATATTTTAAATTGTTCTAAATTAATACGTTACACCATATTTCTATGGATGGTTTCCACCAACCTATTCTTAAGCAAATCAGCATAAATATCGATTGCAATATTGCGATTTTGAAAGATAATTAGGCATACAGCCTTAGATAATTTTACAGAATTTTTCAACTGTTGGTTGAATTGTTTTTTATAAATCTGAGGCATCAATTCTTCCATCAATTCAAGCTGGGCCGCTATTTCGTACTTCTTAAAAGAGTCCCTTTCACGTATTTTTTCAGCTTCTAACTCAAGAATAATCTCTTGACCTAGACGAATAAAGGCATTAAGTTCTTCCTTGTTATGAAATTGAAATTGCAACATTTACATCTGATTTGGAGCTTGAATGCCAAGCATTTTTAAAGCATTACGAATAATGGCCGCTGTGGAGCGGGAAAGATCGAGTCGGAATGAGGCCAATGCTTTGTTTTCTTCTTTAAGTATGGGATTGTCGTGATAAAACTGATTGTATTCTTTGGCCAAATCGTAAACATAAGAAGCCATCAAAGCAGGGCTAAAACCTAAAGCAGCTTGGTGCACCACCTCTGGAAAATTGCCAATCATTTTAATCAAGTTGCGCTCTTTATCGTTGATAATCAGTTCAGATTGCCATGGCTCAAAAGTATGATCAGTAGATTTGCGAAGTACAGATTGAATGCGAGCGTGGGTGTATTGCACAAAGGGGCCAGTATTTCCATTGAAATCGATACTTTCAGCTGGGTTGAACAGCATCTTCTTCTTGGGGTCAACTTTCAGCAAGAAGAATTTTAGTGCTCCCATCCCAATTTTGTAAAAAAGTTGTTGCGCTTCCTCAACACTTAAACCTTCCATTTTACCACTTTGGCGGGTAATTTCCTCAGCGCTAGCTATCACTTCATCCATCAAATCATCGGCATCAACTACGGTGCCTTCCCTCGACTTCATTTTGCCATGAGGCAGTTCCACCATTCCATAGCTGATGTGATAGATGTCCTTTGCCCATGTATATCCCATTTTTTGAAGAACTATTTTAAGTACATCAAAATGATAATTTTGTTCATTTCCAACCACATACAACATACTTGAAGGCTGGTAATCATCCATTCGTAGTTTTGCTGTGCCTATATCTTGGGTCATATACACCGAAGTGCCATCTGCCCTTAAAAGTAATTTTTGATCCAGACCTTCATCGGTCAAATCGGCCCATACCGAACCATCTTCTTTAACAAACAACACTTGATTTTTCAAAGCTTCTTGCACCGTAGATTTGCCCAAAAGATAGGTTTCTGATTCGTAATAAATCTTATCAAAGTCCACACCCATTTTTTGGTAAGTAGCATCAAAACCTTCATAAACCCATGAATTCATTTTCTTCCAGAGTCCAACCACTTGCTCATTTCCAGCTTCCCATTGGCGGAGCATTTCTTGGGCTTCGAGTATGGCAGGGGCTTGTTTTGCAGCCTCTTCCTCCTCCACTCCTTGAGCCACAAGCTCTGCAATTTGAGATTTGTAAAGTCGGTCAAACTCTACATAATATTTTCCTACCAAATGGTCGCCTTTTAGGTTGGTACTTTGGGGTGTGGCGCCTTGGCTAAACTTTTCCCAAGCCAACATCGATTTGCAAATATGGATTCCCCTATCGTTGACCAAGTTTACCTTTACAACATTATTTCCATCTGCTTTGAGAATTTCGGCAATGGAATATCCCAACAAATTATTGCGTACATGACCCAAATGCAAAGGTTTATTTGTATTGGGCGAGCTATACTCAATCAAAATCGGCGACTTATTTGGGTCAGATTCTTTGATTCCAAAGTTGGGATCTTGGGTCATGGTTTTAGCCAACTCAAGCCAGTAAGTATCAGCAATAGTGAGATTTAGAAAACCTTTAATTACATTATAGTTACTAACAAAATCGAGAATTTGTACCAAGCCAGTTCCTATTTCGTGAGCCAGAGCTTCAGGAGCCTTGGCTGCTGCTTTAACCAAAGGAAAGACATTGATAGTGTAATCTCCTTCTATTTCCTTACGCGTTTGCTGCACCACCACCATATCAGTGTTGAAATCGGCAGTAAATTTTTGCTTAAATATTTCAATAAAAGCCTCTTTTATAGCGAGTTCTAAATTTATCATGCTTAAAATTTTAATCCTGGAATATTGGGCATTACCCCCTTAGCAACCTCTTTCATTTCTTCATTATAAATGGCATCTGCTTTTTGAATGGCTCTATTTACGGCCACCAACAATAAATCCTCAATGGCTTCCTTATCTCCTTGATCAAAAAGTTCTTGACTGATTAATACTTGTTTAATCATTTTGTTGCCATTGGCCACCACTTTTACACTGCCTTGGTCGGCTTGGCCATCCACCAATATTTGGTCGAGGCGTTGTTGGCTATCTTGCTGAGCCAACTTCATTTTGCTGATTAAGTCACCAAACATAAATATCTAATTTTTAGAGTGCTACAATTTTTTCAATTTTCTCGGCTTGTTTGTAAATGGCGATAATTTGATCGGGATTGTCCATCATTTGTATCGCTGAAAAGCTTATAAACTTTGAATTTTTTGATTCACGATGAGAAATTACAGCCGATTCATCAAAAAGTACACGAAGCTGTTGCAAACTCTCAGGATTGAAAGGCACCACAAACTTAAACATATATTTGCTTGGCCAACTGAACTCTCTAACCAGAATTTCAAGCAGTTGCGCATAATCAGGGGCTGTGTTCATCGATAAAAAATTGAAAGGCAAATTTCGTAAAAAAATCGAGGTAAAATTCAGAGAAGTAGAATAAGAATGCTATCAATCCAATTTAGCAAGTTCAAATGCTTCAATTCGAAAATTATCAATTCTCATTTGACAATGGTTGGGATTCCAAATATAAACCTTCATTAAGTCGCCTTTATACCTAATTTCTGGAGTAAGATACTCAAAACTATTCGATTGCCATGGGTTATATTCCAGTGAAATATTTTTTGAAAAGGTTAATAATATCCAAAAACACCCCATGAAATTTCTTTGGGTTCAACATACGTAAACCTGAAAATCACCAATAAAATCATGGATAGCATCAGCACATAACCCGACTTAAAAGAAAAGGTTGAATTCATGTCAAATATTTTTCTATTTCAAAACAGCGTCCCACAAAACCTCCACAGGGTGAAGAGCTTGACGTTGGGCTCCATCTTTTATCTGATGGCGACAACTGGTTCCCAAAGCTACAATTTGCTCCTCTGTTTCCATTTTTCGCACTGCTGGAAAAAGCACCAACTCCCCTACTTTCATCGAAAGCTCGTAATGCTCTTTTTCATAACCAAAACTTCCTGCCATACCGCAACAGCCTGATGGAATCTCACTTACCTCATAATTCATTGGGAAGGATAATATCTGAAGGCTTTCTTTGGTTCCCACCAATGATTTTTGTTGACAATGGCCATGTAGCTTCATTACCAATGGTTTATCAGTAAACTGTTCTTGTGTGATTTTGCCAGAATTAATTTCATTGGCCAAAAATTCATCAATTAAAAGGGCATTTTTTGACAGATTTTTAGCTTGATTGCGTAAAGATTCGCCCACAATCTCGGGATACTCATCTCTAAAAGTAAGTATGGCGCTAGGTTCAATACCAATCAATGGTGTTTTATCGGTGATGATTGACGAAAGATGCTGCACGTTAGCTTCCGCAATTTTCTTTGCATTGCGCAACAAACCCTTTGAAAAATATGTTCTTCCACTTACATCATGTTTGGGAATAACAACCTCATAACCAAGGTGATGAAGCAATTGAATGGCTTTAATACCAATTTGAACATCATTAAAATTGGTAAACTCATCTGCAAATAAATAAACTTTTCCGTTAGGGGTTTCACCCGAGTATCTATTTGCGGAAGCCCAAGCCTTGAGCGTAGTTTTATACAGGGTAGGGATGCTTCTTTTGGGGGCAAATCCAATAGTTTTTTTCAAAAGACTTGAACTCCAAGGGGCTTTCACCAAAGCGTTAAACACGCCTGGAATAATCATTCCTAAACTATTGAATTTATGTATATTAGCAATCAACCACGAGCGCAAAGGAATGCCATGAAGATCGTACCAATTTTGAAGAAACTCGGCTTTAAACTTGGTCATATCCACATTGCTCGGACATTCCGATTTGCAAGCTTTACACGACAAGCAAAGGTCGAGCGAATCGTAAATCTCCTGATGATCAAATGGATTGGCCGTAGTGGAGTTGGTAATATATTCCCGCAAGGTATTGGCCCTGGAACGGGTGGTATTTTGCTCATCGCGTGTAGCCATATAACTGGGACACATGGTGCCACCGAGCAACTCCGACTTTCGACAATCGCCTGATCCATTGCATTTTTCAACAGCTCGTAAATAGCCTTGAGTTTCGCTATAATCAAATATGGTTTTGATCTCTTTGGTTGCTTTGCCAGGCTCATATCTTAAAAACTCATTCATTTTAGGAGTCTCGGTAATTTTGCCAGGATTAAAAATATGTTTAGGATCCCATACCTCTTTTATTCTCTTAATAATCTGATAATTATGTTCTCCAACCATGAGCGGAATAAACTCACCTCTAAGACGTCCATCACCATGCTCTCCCGAAAGACTGCCTTTATATTTTTTCACCAATTTAGCAGATTCAAGTGCGATGGTGTGAAACAATTCAACATCTTTAGTTTCTTTGAGATTTAAGATGGGTCGCAAATGAAGTTCGCCAGTAGCAATATGAGCATAATACACGCAGCTTAAATCATATTTTTGAAGAAGAAGATTAAACTCAGCAATGTACTCTGGCAATTTTTCAGGAGCTACCGCAGTATCCTCAATCACAGGAACAGGTTTAGCATCACCAGGCATATTGGAAAGGAGACCTAAACCCGCTTTTCGCAATTCCCAAACGCGCTTCATATCAGCACCTTTAACCATGGGAAAATGGTAGCCCAAGGCCGCATTGCGCATTTCCAATTCCATGGCCTTGGCCTTATTTTCTACCGTTTCCATGGAATCTTCGGCAAACTCTACGATCAAAATTGCTCCAGGATCACCTTCCACAAAAAATCGGTTGCGCTCTTGGTTCCGGTTTTCTTTGGTCAAATCCATGATGGCTTTATCCATCAATTCCACTGAGAATGGCTGATGCCTAAGAGCAATTAGATTGGCTTTCAGAGATTCTTCCACTGAATTTAAATGTACACAAATCAAAGCCTTTTCGCGCGGGGGCAAATCCACTAAGTTTAATGTGATAGCCGTTGAGAATGCTAAAGTACCTTCAGAGCCCGCCAAAAGTTTAGAGAAATTGAAACTTGAATGTTTACCACCAAAGAAAGTTTCGTCCAAAAGCAAGTCGATGGCATAACCCGTATTTCGTCGTTCAAGGCTTAAATCAGGAAATTCTTGTCGAATTAGTTTTTGATTTTCAGCATATTGAAGTATATTTTGGATATCAGAATACAATTTACCTTCCAAGGTTTGTAATTGACATTTTTGATGAAATTGTTCTTCAGAGATATCTTCAAATACCACCTCACTCCCATCGCTTAGAAAAGCATCCACCTTCAAAGTATGGGTTCTTGTGCTTCCATAAATCAAAGAATGTGCTCCACAGGAATTGTTTCCTAACATACCTCCAATCATGCATCGGCTCGAGGTGGATGTTTCAGGGCCAAAAAAGAGCCCATGGGGTTTGAGATATAGATTCAGCTCATCTAAAACTACCCCAGGTTCTACCCTAACCCATTTTTCAGAAACATTAAGTTCAAGAATCTGAGTCATGTACTTCGAGATGTCCACAATAATCCCATTTCCAACCACTTGTCCTGCCAAACTGGTTCCAGCTGCTCTTGGAATTAAAGGAACATGATGCTCATGGGCAAAATGAATCAAGGTTAAAATATCCTTCTTACCTTTAGGTCGAACCACTGCCAAGGGTATTTCTCGGTAGGCTGAGGCGTCCGTTGCATATATTTTTAGAAAATGATCTTTTGTAAACAAGTCGCCTTGAAGGTTTTTGCCTAGCTCTACAAATGATTCTGAAGAAATTGAATAAGAAGATTGGGACATCATAAAAACCATGTTGTTTGAACCACAAAAGTAATAATTAAGGCATTGTATTCGTATCCCTTCAGTTCATGAGTGATTTGTTTATTAATTTACTCAAATCCAATAATATAGAAATATCAATGAATGGGAAAGGAAAGACGTTGGATAATATTTTAATTGAACGATTATGAAGCTCGGTGAATTACGAGAACATTTATTTGAACGTTTACGACAATGGAGTAGATTTGTACAAGGGATTGAAACAATACGAGTTTTACAATACGGTTCGTCAACATCAATCTTTGAGCAATGAAACACCAGCAAAAGTGTACAAGAGAGTTGTACTGAGATTGAGGAGTACTATACTTGCCGTAGAGGATGTGTGCATTGTTAGCTAACAAAGGTATCGCCAATCTTACTACTTACTCTCTCATTTTCGATAAAATAGTGCTTAGTGTAGTTTTGACAAGTTTTCATGTTTAATAGTAGATTTAGCTATAAACCTTCTATTTCTTCTTTACTCAAACTGGTCATTTTCATAATATCTGATATTGACATGCCCAGACTTTTGGCACTTAATGCCATTTCAATCTTAGCTTTCATTATCCCAATTTCTTCTCCTTTTTGTAAACCTATTTCTTCACCTTTAATCCTTCCTTCTTCTCTTCCTTCTTCTCTTCCTTC
>DZDC01000190.1 GCA_022736595.1 Draconibacterium orientale
GATGATTTTGCGCGTAACGTAATCGTTTGCAGGGTAGTTCCCGATAGTGGCTACGCATTTACCTATATCACTTGGGCAGGTTTTGCAGGCGTGGTTTCAGGAATGAACGATTGTGGAATCACAGTCACCATCAATGCTGCTAAGTCAACTTATCCACTTAAGTCGGCCATGCCCATTTCACTCCTTGCTAGAGAAATTGTACAATATGCTTCCAATTTGGATCAAGCCATTAGCATTGCACAGAAACGGAAACTATTTGTTAGTGAATCCATCCAAATTGCTTCGGCCCAAGAAAATCAATCCATCATTATCGAAGTTACGCCCACCCATTTAGAGGTGGTTCGAGGCCATGAAAAATCCTTGATTTGTGCCAATCATTTTCAATCGGAGGCCTTGGGAAAAACAGAATTAAACCTTAACGATATGCAAAATGGGCCTTCGCTTTACCGTTTCACCCGAGCACAACAGCTTATTGCCGCCATGAAGGATAGCAATATTGTGAATCAAATGGCTCAAATACTTCGCAATCGCGATGGAATTGACCAGAAAAATTTGGGTTTGGGTAACGAAAAAGCCATGAATCAACTCATTTCTCATCACAGCATTATCTTTGAGCCCGACAGTCTTACTTTTTGGATCAGCTCACCCCCCTTTCAACTGGGACCCTACCTTGCCTACAAAAACACTGATTTTATCGCCAACTATGATTTTTCGCAGCATGGCCAATTGTACCAAAGTTCGCAAACGATAGCCGCAGACCCCTTTTTGTATTCGATACAATTTCAGCAATTTTTATTGTATCGAAAGGCCAAAGCACAATTGCAAACAGCACTATTCAAAGGAGATAGCATAGCCCTTTTCGATGCATTCGCCCAACGGTTTGTTCAAAGCAATCCCAATTATTACTACGTTTATCAGCTGGTGGGCGATTATTATTTTGAGCATCATCAAGGGCAAAAAGCATTGCATTTTTACCAAAAAAGCTTGAACTTTGAGAACGAATATGCCTCCAATCGCAATAGAATTAAAGAAAGAATATCCAAGATCCATGAGCAGCAAAAAAGATAAAATACCCGCCATAGAACTTCAAAGTTCCGAAGTCATTAAAGCCTATCAAAACGAAAGATTGAAGGAAACTTTGGCATACATGCAGCAACACAGCAAATTTTATCAACAGATGTTTACGCAAAATCAAATTGAGATATCGCAAATCAATACCATTGACGATTTAATGCATTTTCCCACCACCACAAAAAACGACCTACAGTGGTATGAAAAAGATTTTCATTGCGTGGATGATTCCAAATTCATCGATTATGTAACCACTTCGGGGACTTTGGGCGATCCAATAACCTTCCCCATGAGCAATCTGGATTTGGATCGGTTGACTTATAACGAATACATCAGTTTTGGATGCGCCAAGACCACCGAAAAAGACATTTACCAATTGATGCTTACCCTCGACAAGCGATTTATGGCAGGCATGGCCTATTTTTTGGGCTTGCGCGAGCATGGTGCGGGAATCATCAGAAATGGTCCGGGAAGTCCCAAGTTGCAATTCGACAGTATTCAACGCTACAAAACAACGGCTCTGGTTACCGTGCCATCCTTTTTACCCAAACTCATCGAATATGCCGAAGAGCATGGTATCGACCTCAACCAAACCTCGGTTAAAAAAGCCATCTGCATTGGAGAACCCATTCGTAATATGGACTTTAGCCTTAACACTCTGGGACGAAAAATCAAAGAAAAATGGGATATTGAACTTTATAGCACCTACGCCAGTACCGAAATGGGTACCGCTTTCACCGAGTGCGAAATGGGGCAAGGAGGACACCACCATCCCGAATTACTGATTGTTGAATTCTTAGATGAGAACGACCAACCCGTGGGTGAAAATCAAGCTGGCGAAGTCACCATCACCACTTTAGGCGTGGAATCCATGCCTTTGCTGCGCTTTAAAACTGGCGATATTTGCTATCATTATACCGAACCTTGTGCCTGCGGACGCCATACCGTACGATTGGGGCCGGTGATAGGTCGTCGCCAGCAAATGCTTAAGTTTAAAGGAACATCACTCTATCCTCCAGCCATTTACGACGTGCTTAATCAACTGGATGAAATAGAAAACTACATTGTGGAAGTGCGCACCGGAAATTTGGGCACCGACGAAATTAAAGTGATCGTTGGAAGTAAAAATCAAAGTGCCAGTTTTGCAAAGCTCATCACCGAAGCCTTTAGGGTTAAACTCAGAGTAGCTCCAGAAATTGCATTCGAACAACCGCAAATATTGCAGCAACAACTTTTTGTCAACGAAGGCAGAAAACCCATGGTGTTCAAAGATTTAAGATAAACGAGGCGATCCTTGATTTACTTTATCCACAACAAACCCGATTTAGTTTATTAAAACTTTTGGTAAATGTTAAAACAAAGCAAACTTAAACCTACCTTTGTCGCTTGATGATAAATTTGATTTTTTGCGTTATACATCTTAATACTAGTATTTTAGCTCGCTTATTTAAGTTTAAAAAAAACCCTGATGAACCGTCAACTTGCAAAACTAAAAAAGTACAATATCATTCTTGCTACCCGCTCACCACGCCGACACATGTTGATGAAAGGTCTGGATTTAAACTTTGAAGTAAAGGTAAAAAACACCAAAGAAAACTTTCCACCTGAAATGCCTGTGGACGAAGTTCCAGTTTTTTTAAGCAAACAAAAAGCCGCCGCTTTTGACCTCGAAAAATTACAAAACAACGACCTCATTATTACCGCCGACACCATTGTGGTTTTGGGAGGACTCATCATAGGAAAACCGACAAATAAGCAACATGCCATTGAAATTCTTCAATTGCTATCGGGCAAGCAACATACGGTGTACACAGGTATAACCATTACCAGCAAATCTAGGCAGCATTCCTTTGTGAGTGAATCGAAGGTGACTTTTAAAACCTTAGACCAAGATGCCATTGAGTTTTATGTGGAAGAATACAATCCCATGGATAAAGCGGGTGCTTATGGCATTCAAGAGTGGATAGGTTATGTGGGCATCGAAAGCATCGAAGGCAGCTTCTACAATGTGATGGGATTACCTACCCAAAAACTTTACGAAGAACTTCTCAATTTTGTCAATCTATAATTTCGATTAGAAGCCCTTTATTCTTTTCTTTCAAAGGGCTCAAAAAATTGAGCACGACCTAAAGTCA
>DZDC01000054.1 GCA_022736595.1 Draconibacterium orientale
CCAAAGCTTTCGGAACGAAAAAGTAAGTACGAGACCGTTGCAAAACTTTTTTGGCGAAAAGATTTTAGGCGGCAGGAAAATTTAAACCGGAGTTAACCTATTGTTAATGAGGATTGAAATTTTTCGACAACGACAAAGATTGAAGCCAAAAAAGTTGAAAGCTTATATACATTTTGATTTTGCAACGGTCTCATATTGAATGTATAATCGGTATAAAATAGCTACATAGAGGTAAGTGTGCGCACAAAAAGAAAGCCGAGAATTTCTTCCCGGCTTTTACTTTAGTTCTTTCCTAATCTTATCTTAACAAGGTGGTGGTACCTCTATTTTCATATAAATCGCCTTGCGAAGTGGTAAAGCGGATGTAGTAAGTATATACTCCTTCTGGAGCATCAATTCCTCCTTCGACGGTACCGTCCCATCCTTCAGTTACTTTGGTGGTTTCATGCACCTTTTGTCCCCAACGGTTGTAAACGATAAACAAATAGTCTTTGGCTTCGGTAAATATTCCTACTGGATAGAAAACCCGATTCGCCACATTGGTACTGTTGGGATTAAAGGCAGATGGAACAAACAATCTTGGCTTCTGCAAAGCTACCACTGAATTGGACAGGGCCTCGTCCACAAAATTCCATTGATTGCCTAAGCCCTCTACAGCCTTTACAAAATACTCAAAACTTCCACCGGAAAATTGAACCACAGAAACATCGTCGTTATAGGTGCTTTGATTGGCTGGCAAAGTAACTAAGGGGTTGGGCTCCCAAATGCCATCTACCGCTCTGTATATTTCATAGGAGGTGGGCGTTCCATCAAATCCAATGTATTTTGACCATGTTAGCTTATTGTACATACTGTCGTTTACAACTACGGTTAGTCTTATGCTGCGTGCTAAGGTGGAAGTCATGGCGTCATCATTACAACTATCTACTACAATAAACCGATAATAATAATATTTGTCCATTACCATGGCTTGAGGATCGTATAATACTCTTGTGGGATTGAAGTAATCGGGATTTAATGTGGTTAGATTACCCCATGTAACATTATCTTCGGATCGCTCAACTCGGTATTTGGTTACCTTGGCGGTGGTATCGGTATGAAGGGTTACTTCATTTCCAAATAAATTTCCTGTTATTACGCTGGCACTGCGAATGTAGGCAAATTGGGGTTGGTTCGGTTTTACTGCAATTTCGGTGCGATGGCACGATACACTCTCTACACCATTGGCTCCCATGGCTCGCACTTCATACGTATAGCTCGACATACTGGTTAGGCCGACATGATCGAAGGTGGTATCGGTGGGTGGATTGGAGTTAAGCAATACAAAGGGACCTCCGTTTTCACTTACATAAATATCATAGCTCAACAATCCTCCTGTCATATTGTTATATGGGTTCCATGATATGGATATCTTATCATCACATATATGCTTGTAGGCATCCAAAGTCATGGTGTTATGCTTAAAACCATATACACTTATCATTCCACAGGTATCAAAAGAAGCTACGCCGTAAGTATTATATTGTCCTACCACACATCCCTGATTGATGCTATCGATATAGGTACTGGTGGTGCCATAAATGGTATCGAAAGGGGTCATCGATCCGTTTTGCAATATGTACAAAACGTATCCTCCTAAATCGGCTGGTTGGTTTTGATCCCATTTTATCTCCATCTGGTCGTTGGAATTATCCACAGTTACGTATTCAATAATTGGAATGTTGGGGGGTATAATATCTGCAAAATACTCACTGTCTTCATTGGATTTGGCTGTACAAACCGTTACTACATTGTTACTATCTCTTATTAAGGTGTCCACTAAGGTCACAAAATAGGTTATATCATTGCCACATACGGATATTGGTTCTACAAAGAAAGTATCGGTGGTGGTGCCTATCAAGGTTACATTCCCTGCTGGAAACTCACGGTAAACATGGTAAACTCCCATATTATGTGGATTGTTAATACCATTGGCAACCGTCCAATTTAAGTTGGCATATCCATTTCCAGGGTTTATGGCATCTAAGAATATGGTAGCAAAGGTATCTGGACTACTGTAACTTAAATATCCTGGACATCCTGACACAACCTGTAGCATGTAGTAAACAGCTCCGGTGTCGGCACTAGCTGCTGTATCAATAAAGCTATTTTGCCCCATGGTAACGATGGAATCAATTCTCAAAAATGGTCCGTTGGGGTTGGTGCTAGAAAGCACATTGTAATGACTAAATACATTCATAGAGTCGGACAATGGACTCCACTTAAGCCCCACATCGCCATTGGGCAAAACATCGGCACACTGAATCAATGGGCTATGCAAAGCAGGAGGTGGCAATACAGTAATGGTAACCGTGGATATATTAATAGCCGGGGCAGGACAAAAGTCATCCAATACTTTGAAAACAAAGTTATATACATTGGAAGTAATGCCACAACCAACATCTGCTGCCAAATGCTGACACTTTGGTTGCCAAAAAAACTCGGTCTGTATTCCAAAAATCCCCAATAAAGGATATCCCGGCCCTGGCGCAGGGGTCAATTTAGCACAGGGAGGCAATAAACATCCTGTGGTGGTACTAAAGGTTGCCTGATTGGGTGGGATAGGTGGAATAAATGCCCCAAATTGCATTCCAGTTGCTTCCAATTTCATGGTTTGTGGAAATCCATTGGGTAAGTATTCAAAATCTGTACCGTTGATTGCAAAGGTAACAGGGGTGGGTTGATTTGCATAGGTAGTGGCTTGATAGGACGTTCCCAATGCAAAAGGAGGAGTTACATCGGGCGGCGTGTTCACTCCACAATTTAATAATACGATCTGCATATCCCTCCATATTTCTGCTACCTTTACTCCACATCTAAAAGCCGTTACCTTGGTGGATGTAACGTAAGCTCCTGCTGTATAACTCGTAAAACTAATTTCTCCTGTTGTAACGTTTACAGTACCTGGTACATTCAATGGATTTTGCAGAGCTCCAGGAAGTGGACTTGTATAAGAATAACCTAGGTTAAATGGCAAAGAATTGCTCGCTGATTCCATTGGCTGACCCCATTCAAATACCAAGGTATTTAGCTCCTTATCATAAGCATTATGATTGTAAGTAAACGGATATCCTGTGCAAATTACAGTTCGAGGCACTTCAGCGAAAGTAGGGCTATTATCAAAGCAGGGATAGGTATTGGTATTTAAATACGGATACATTTTTGCTCTCAAATACCATGATTTAGACCCTGCATTTGGAACATTAGAGCATGGATTTCTGCAACAACTAGAGTGTGAGAATGTCCAACCCGAAATTGGAGGTACCCCGTTGAGCTGAATCGGTGCTGATCGATAATAGTACTCTTGAACTGCACCCATATTAGCAGCCCCACCGGGCATACCAGTACAAGTAATTGCATAATAGGAACCTGGAGCTCCTGCATACAAATTGCAATTTGGCGAAATGTCCTTTGGCCAGCCTGAAACAATATTCATCGAAATACTACCTGCAGGTGAGGTTGAATTCAAAGTTTCAACGGATGAAAATGAAGCAGCACTACCACCACCACTGGTATAGCATTCCCTGTAAAGTTTAAGTACAAAAACAAACTTACCAGCATTGGGTTGCCCTGCAGGAATACACTCCCAGGTAATTTCACCTCCCATATAATGCGTGGCCTTTGCTGGCAGCACACTTATGAGAATGATGAACGTAAAAAGTAAAAATTTAATTGCTTTCATAATTTTAAGATTTATTTCCAACATTTAAGATAATTAACGACTTGTGGTCAAAATACCGATTCGCAATTTCCATTACTCTTTTTGAATCAATACGTTTGATATCTTTTATAAACTTCTCTACGTGAAGATTATTCAGGCCCGCCAATTCCAGTTCCTTAAATCGATCCATGGTGGCAAAAGTTCCGTCATAACTTCTTTGTAAAATTCCTTCCATATAGTTTTTAACCAACTGCAGCTCAAAGGGAGCTACTTCTTCGGTTTTGAGTTTTTCTATTTCCTTCATTATTTCTTCTATCGCTAGCTCAGCAACCTCAGACCGCACTTCGGTGCTTATACTCAATATGCTCCTATTGCGAAAGCTCAACAATCCAGCTCCGATGCCATAAGTATAACCCTTGTCTTCGCGTATATTACTCATCAGTCGGCTTCCGAAATACCCTCCTAATAACGTTAGAACAAACTTTAAATCATTAAAATCTTCGTGGCTTCGATCGATACTTAATCCACCCACACGCAAAGCATTTTGTACTGAACCCTCTTTTTCAACGAAATGTTTCAATTCTTTGTTCGGCACAATACTTTGATCTTCTTTTATCTCCCACTGTGTTGCTACTGTCAATTGACCAAAATTTTGATTTAATAGATTGAAATCAGCATCGGAAAATTTTCCTGAAATATAGATTTTTAATGTGCCATTCAAATAGTATTTCTCATGAAAACGAATGAGTTCGCTTGGTTTTAAACTTTTGAAATGAGCCAATTCCGTCATTTTTCCATAAGGATGTTCTGGCCCAAACAATAATTGCGCAAAATGCTTCCGTGCTAGGTAGCTAACCTTTTGATTATTAATTTCATAATCTTGAATATTTCGATCTAAAACCTGAACAAAATCAGCTTCATTAAAGGAGGCATTTAAGACTACTTCACTTAACAAGGGCAAGGTTTGGGGCAAATATTGATGCAAAGTATATAAACTTACCGAGGCAAAATCGTGACCGCAACCGGTCTCAAAGTAAGACCCATAGTAATCGAGTAACTCTGCCAACTTTGCTGAATTGTAATTTTTGGTAACTTCAGTAAGCATGGCATTGGTGATCTGTGCTGTTAAAGGATTTTCATCATTGGAACTGCCCGCGGCAAATACCAAATTAATCTTGCTTAAACCCAGTTGCTCGTTATCAAATATGAATACTTCTACCCCATTATCCAATTTGAGAATCTTTGGAACAGTCAAGCGAAGACCTTGTATGGACTTAAGCTCTGGGGCTATATTTCTGTTTAATATTTCTGACATTTCGTAATTATCTTATTAGAAAAACCTGTCCTCGTTTAAAATGCTCAACTCCAAGCCCATCCGTATAATTCACTTGATAAAAGTAATTACCTTCAGGAGCTAAATCTCCACCCAAGCTGCCATCCCAATATTGATCAATGGAATTGGCTTCAAAAATAGTTTTTCCTTGTTGATTAAATACAAACAATTGCATTTTTTGTATAGAATTTCCTTCTGCTTTGAAAAAATCGTTCTTTCCATCGCCGTTGGGAGAAAAAGCAGATGGTAATAATAGCGCAGAACAACTGGCATCAATATTCACTTGAAATTGATGTTCCACTTCTTGGCCATCAGCCAGAGTAACCGTAACCGTATAAGTTGAATTTTCGGGAGGGCTCACTTTGATTTTAGAATTTACCGAACCTGTATTCCATCGGTATTGATGTCCATCCTCTACCGTAAGCATGGCATCTTCACCAAAACAAATGGTTGGATTTGCTCCAAACCTTATCGAGGGTATCTTTGTTTCATGGGTAATTTCGGATAAGGCTGCGACAGGTGTTTTTGGCTCTTGAACGCTGGCAATCACTTTTGGATGTGATTCTTTGGTAAGTTTTGATTCTATTACTTTGGGCGTTACCTTTTGAATGACAACTTCATCCGCTACTTCAATGGAAGATATTACTTCCGATTTTCCTTCATTTGGGTAATCTTTAGAAACTTCTGTGGAGGAACTAATGGTTTGGTTCTCTGTGGATTCAGTTACGGGAGCGATTGCGACAACGTGATGATCAATCGTTTCTTGAGGCTCTATGTTTTTAATGGGTTCTGTAGAAATAAGTGCTGACTTTGGAGAAACCGACTTTTGTGTAAACATGAAAAATGCAACTCCCAAGCTAATCGCTACTGCGGCACCCAACCAAATCCACTGGGTCATGCTTTTCCCTTTGGGCTGATAGCTCGTAGTTTGGGATTGTATTTTTTCCCAAACCCCTTTTGAAGGTTGTACTTCAAAATTATTTAATCGATTCGACAACTCGGTATTCATTGCAGCTTATTTGGTATAATTTAAAACTGATTCTCTTAACTTTCGCTTGGCCTTAAGAAGCTGTGATTTTGAGGTATTCTCAGAAATGTTAAGCATATCGCCTATTTCTTTATGGCTATATCCTTCCACTTCAAATAGATTAAAAACCAGTTGATAGCCATTGGGCAAATTTTTAATCTTCTTTACTATATCTTCAACCTCAAGAGCATCAAAATCAACGCGCTCATCTGATACTTGAACCTTCGCATTATCTATCTCTATGTGAAAATAGTGCTTGAAGTTTTGTCGATGCAAATTAATGGAGGTATTCACCATAATCCTTCTTATCCAGCCTTCAAAAGAACCATCTCCACGGTATGTCTCAATTTTATTAAAGACTTTAATAAAACCATCTTGTAAAGCATCTTCAGCTTCTTCAATAGTTTTAAAATATCTTACACAAACTCCTAACATCCTTGGAGCAAAACGTTCAAACAACAACTTCTGAAACTTTGGGTTTCCCCGCTTGCATTCGTTTATTATCCTTTCTTCAGAAATCATTGATTTTACATTTCAAATTACCTGACCCCAGAGTGGGGCTAAAAGTTGCCTATACTTTATCTTTTTTTAAATAATGGAGGGTATTGCATTTTTGAGGAATTAAAACCGTCGCAGCTACCCGTTGAATATCATCAATCTGCACCTTCATATAGTTTTTTCTTTCCTGTTCATAGCCATCAGCATTTCCAAGGTATTCGTAATAGGCGAGATTCATAGCCTTATCCAAAACATTGAGTTGATCAAATTCTCGGGCAACTAAATATTTATTCTTCACCTTTTGTAAATCGGATTCAGCTATGATTGTATCTTTAAAAGAATAGATAATTTTAGACAGTTCCATTTCAGCAAGCTCAACCTCTACTTTATCGGCCAAATGGCCCGCAAAATAAATAATTCCTGGATGTTCATCTCCACTGATATAACAGCTTAAAGAGCTAAATAAGTTTAATTCCTTTACCAATTTTTGGTGCAATAAGGACGATTTACCATTACCCATCAAGTCAGAGAGAAAATCGAAAGCAGGGTAATCAGGATGAACGCGATCTACCATGTGGAAAGCTTTTAAGATAAGGTTTGTAGGCACATCCCGCTCAATTTTCAAGAAACGAGCCTCCCTTTGTTCAGGCTCTACCGCAATGGAATGTTGAGAGGTTACTTCATTCTGAATGGGCTCAAACCATTTTTCACAAAGGGCTCTAATTTGATGCTCTTCAACATCGCCGGCAACCACCAAAATGGCATTGGACGGATTATAAAACTTATGATAAAACGCCTTTACATCCTCCATCTTAGCCTGTTCGATATGTTCGATACTTTTACCAATTGTTGCCCACTGATAAGGATGTTGGGTATAAATTAATGGCCTAAAATGCAACCATAAGTCGCCATAAGGTTGGTTGAGATACCTTTGTTTGTATTCTTCAATAACCACCTGACGCTGCACTTCAAGACTTTTTTCAGAGAAAGCTAAGTTCAACATTCGATCCGATTCGAGCCAAAACGCAGTTTCAATATTCTCCTTTGGAAGACTAATGTAATAATTGGTAATGTCATTATTGGTAAAAGCATTATTCTCACCTCCTACCATTTGCAAAGGCTCGTCATACTTGGGAATATGAATACTTCCGCCAAACATAAGATGCTCAAACAAATGTGCAAAACCCGTCAATTGTGGGTCTTCATTCTTTGCACCTACTTTGTAAATAATATTAAAGGCAACCACTGGGGTGGAAATATCTTGGTGAATTAACACAGTTAATCCATTTTTTAGTGTAAATCGATTATAGCTCAGCATATCCTTGGGTCTTGATTAAAAGGGTCAAAAATAATGAAAATTGAATAGGCCTACAGGCAAAAAAATAGATGCATTTATGCTAAATTTGCAGGCTGAAAAATTTCATTCTGAGCTTTAATTTAGTAATTCGTCAAAAACCAACTTATACAAAATGAAATGAGCCAATATTGTAGAATTACCAATTTATCTCCCTTGCAAGCCTGGAGGCAGACGACGGTAAAGATTGAAGTATATAATTCTATGGCTATTTCCATTATGACCTTAATGTAAAAATAAATTATAAAACATGAAAAGAGATCATCAAATATTTGAGCTAATCGAAGCTGAGCACAAACGCCAAAAACATGGCATCGAACTAATTGCAAGTGAAAACTTTGTTAGCGAACAAGTTATGGAAGCAATGGGTTCAGTACTTACTAATAAATATGCCGAAGGCTACCCTGGAAAAAGGTATTATGGGGGTTGCGAAATAGTGGACCAAACCGAGCAACTTGCCATTGACCGTGCCAAAGCGCTCTTTGATGCTGCTTATGTAAATGTACAACCTCACTCAGGAGCACAAGCCAATGCCGCCGTCTTCTTTGCTTGCATGAAGGCTGGTGATACTTTTATGGGTTTAGACCTATCGCATGGGGGTCACTTATCGCATGGCTCTCCGGTAAATCTTTCTGGTATTTTATACAAACCTGTAGCATATCATGTCCACCAAGAAACTGGACTCGTTGATTACGATGAGATGGAAAAGCTTGCCAAAGAAAATAAGCCCAAAATGATTATTGCTGGAGCTTCAGCTTACAGTCGCGATTGGGATTATGAGCGCATGCGTCATATTGCAGATCAAGTAGGAGCCCTTTTGTTGGCCGATATTTCTCATCCTGCTGGTCTTATTGCAAAAGGATTGCTCAAAGACCCATTAAAACTCTGCCATATCGTTACCACCACTACCCACAAAACCCTTCGTGGACCAAGAGGTGGAATGATAATGATGGGTAAAGATTTTGAAAACCCTTGGGGATACACCACTCCAAAAGGAGAAATAAAAATGATGAGCCAATTGCTCGATTTCGCCGTTTTCCCTGGACAACAAGGTGGTCCCCTCGAACATATTATCGCTGCCAAAGCGGTTGCTTTTGGTGAAGCCCTCAGCGATCCATTTTTGAAATATGCCATTCAGATGCAACGTAATGCAAAGGTTCTGTCCGAAGCATTTATGGAATTTGGATACCATGTGGTTTCAGGTGGTACCGATAACCACAGTATGCTCATCGACCTTAGAAGCAAAGCTCCAGATATTACCGGTAAAATGGTTGAAAATACCTTGGTTAAAGCCGATATTACCATCAATAAAAACATGGTTCCTTTCGACAGTCGCTCTCCTTTTCAAACCTCTGGATTGCGCGTGGGTACTCCGGCCATCACTACACGAGGAATGAAAGAGGAACACATGAGACCCATTGTTGAACTTATCGACCGAGTAATAATGAACATCAACAATGAAGATGAAATCTTAAAAACTAAAAACGAGGTAAATGCTTTGATGAAACATTTTAAAATGTTTGCCTACTAAAATCGATCTACCTTAAACAAAAAAAGCTGCTTCAATTCTGAGGCAGCTTTTTTTTTAGGTCTGGTTTATAATCGACCTGCGATTTGAGTTTTTTCATTCGTCACCTTTTTATAGGTTTCCTTGTTAATCTTAATTACTTGATAAAATGAAAAATAGAATATTTTAGACGACATGTATTTATATGGAGTAGTAGCAATACCGGCATTATCAGTCACAACATAATCGGGATTCATCAGGTTATCCATAAAATAGGTAAAACGTAAGGTAAGTCCCTTAGGAAAAGTAACCCCAACAAAAACAGAAGGGACAAATCGATTGGTACGAGGACTAAACCACTCCGTGTATTTGCGTTTTCCCGTCGAAAGAAATTCTTTTTCCTTATAATGATACATCATCTCGATAAATCCACCTCCGAAAACATAAAAATCTTTTTCAAGATTACCTATTTTCAAAGCTAAAGGAACACTTAGTGCATAGCTTCGTCTCTTCCATTCCACATTATCGGTAACAGTAACGTCGGTACTTTTTTCTTTTGAATAAAAACCAATATTGCGGTTTCCAATTCCAGTATAAAAACCAAGGGTCTTGTTAAAATCGTAATGGAAGAAATAGTTTAAATGAAACCAAAGGGTAAACCTCATTCCATTGGTAATTGAACCATTAACATTGCCATTGGGTAAATTAGCTATGTTATCAGTTTTATAAGCCGCATCTGAGAAACTGAAGATGAATTCCCCTGAAGTGGCATGATAAGCGCCTTGACCATAACCACTGCTTAATAAAACAATAAAAAGAAGTAAAAAGTAAAATCGAATCATGGTAAAAATCTATTAAAGTTAAGTTTGAATAAGAATGCCAAAAATAGAAAAAAAACTTTCTAAGCTATGATTTTAAAAAGGATACTTTATATTTGACATGCAATAAATTTCACTTTTCCAAAATAACAACGCAATAAAAAAAACAATTTGAAGTTATTGGTTGAAGTCTGCATAAAAACCATACATCTTAAGTAACAAAAAAGTTTATATTTGCAGGCTGGAAAGGTATAAAATATTTTAACTTATAAATCAACATAATATTTTGAAAAATAGATATTTAACTTTACTTTTCACCACCTTTTTGATGGTGAATAACTTTGGACTAAAAGCTCAAACCTACAACGAAATCTTAGGACAAGATGATTTAAATGCCATCACCACTGCTGTTCCATTTTTGCTAATTGCTCCCGACTCGAGAGCTGGCGCAATGGGTGATGCTGGAGTTTCTTCAAGTCCTGATGTCAATTCACAACATTGGAATGCAAGTAAATATGCATTTATCGAAGATAAGCTTGGCTTTAGTTTGTCGTACAGCCCTTGGTTGAGAAGTTTGGTTCCTGATATGAGCCTTGCTTATCTAAGTGGCTATTACAAAATCAACGATATGTCGGCCATTTCTGGTTCATTACGCTATTTTAGCCTTGGCGACATCACTTTTACCGACAAATTTGGCGAATCACAAGGAACCTATCAACCCAATGAATTTGCCATCGACTTTGCCTATTCAAGGAAGCTTGGCAAAAATTTCTCAGGCTCTGTTTCATTACGTTATATCAACTCAAACCTTACCTTGGGCCAAGAAGTAAACAATCAAGGAACCCAGGTTGGGCAAGCTATTGCTACTGATGTGGGAGTGTTTTACACCAAAGATGTAAAAATTAAAGATGTAAAAGGGAATGTATCTTTTGGAGCCTCTATTTCGAATATTGGTAATAAGATTTCGTACAGCGAAACTTTGGAAACAAATTTTCTCCCCATGAATTTCCGATTTGGGCCCTCATATAAAGTGATTTTAGATAAATACAATTCCATCACTGTGACTGTTGATATCAACAAACTTTTGGTGCCTACCCCTCCTATTTATGCTGTTGACTCAGCTGGTAATTACATCCCAGAAGGCGATAGTTACAAAATTGAAATGGGAATGGATCCCAATAGAAGTGTTGGTAATTCCATTTTCACTTCATGGTACGATGCTCCTTATGGCTTCAAAGAAGAAATGAGAGAATTCAATATTGCCAGCGGATTGGAGTATGCGTATGACGAAAAATTCTTTGTAAGAGGAGGTTACTTTTACGAGCACGCTACCAAAGGCAACAGAAAATACATCACGCTGGGTGCAGGTTTCAAATACAATGTACTTACTATTGACGCTTCGTACCTTGTTTCTGTAGCCCAGAACAATCCAATGGGTAACACCTTGCGTTTTTCACTTCTTTTCAATTTTGCTGAGACTGAGAAGCAATAATGAGTTCTTTTAGAATTGGATTAGGTACCGATACTCATCGACTGGCTCCAAATCTTCCTTTAATTCTTGGAGGCATCACCTTAGAACATGACCACGGATGCGTGGCTCATTCCGATGGAGATGCAGTAATGCATGCCCTCTGTGATGCGCTATTAGGTGCCGCCAACCTACGAGATATTGGCTACCATTTCCCAGATAATTTACCCGAAAACAAAGGCAAAGATTCTGCCTACTTTCTTTCAAAAGTGAAATCCTTGCTTGATCAAAAGGGTTATCGTTTGGTAAATTGCGACATTACCGTCCAAATTCAAACTCCTAAAATCAATCCCTATATCCCTGAAATGCAACATAAACTTGCTCATATATTACATTCGGAGCCTGATTGCATTTCAATAAAAGCAAAAACGGGTGAAGGAATAGGATTTATTGGACGAAAGGAAGGTGTTTCGGTTCAGTGCGTTGTGTTGATTGAGAAAGTAAATGGCTAATGTTGATCTAAGTTGCGCAATTAGTGCTGGGGGTAAAGCCAGCCGGATGGGTGGACTCAACAAGGCTCTTATCTCTATTCAAGGGAAATCTATTCTTGACCGAAACCTTGAAGTTATCACCGAGTTTTTTGATGAAATTATTTTAATTACTCACAGAAAGGATGAGTTTGAAATGTATCTTTCGCAAATAACTATTGTCGAAGATATTATTCCTAACAGAGGCCCTATTTCTGGATTGCATTCCGCCTTAAGCCACTGTAACCATCAAGCCGTGTTTTTCATGGCTGCCGACATGCCCAATCTTTCACCAGATTTTATTAAGAAACTTATTCAAGAATTTCATCAGCACCAGGCCGAAGCCGTGGTTATTAGAATCAACGGAAAACTGGAACCCCTCCAAGCCATCTATAGTGTCAGCATAAAAGAAAAACTCGAAAATTATTTAAACGCTTCCAACAACAACGCCCTCAAAGACTTTATTCAATTGCTTAATGTTCGCTACTTGGATTTGGATCTTACTCAAGAAAACCTCAATGCTCTTACCAATATTAACTATCCCGACCAGCTTAACTTTTAACTTTTGTACTTATTTCACGAAGGTCGGCGCCACTTACCGATTGAAAAATATTTAAATCGAAACGATGTAAGATTGCAAACAAATGATCAAAAATATCAGATTGCAACTGTTCATAATCGGGATTGGTCTTGATGGTACTGAATACATAAATCTCAATGGGTAAACCGTTTTGGGAAGCTTGCAATTGCCTTACAAAAAAAGGCATTTCGGTATTAATTGTACCCAGAGCCTCAAGATAAAGACTAACGTAAGCTCTAAATATTCCTATATTGGTTTGTGCTCTAAGTGGTTTCTCAAAACTTTCATTTTGAGCATTATACTGAATTAACTCTGCTTCTTTATTCTCGAGATAAGATTTAAGCAAAGGGATTTCTATCAACTGATTGATCAATTTTTTGTCGGCAAACCGAATCGAATTCATATCAATCATAATCGATCTCTTAATTCTACGCCCACCTGATTCTTCCATTCCTCGCCAGTTTTGAAAACTACCTGAAACCAGTGAATAGGTAGGAATAGTGCTGATGGTTCGATCCCAATTTTGAATTTTAACGGTGGTAAGTGAGATGTCGGTTACTATTCCGTCGGCCTCGGCAGAAGCCACAGTCACCCAATCGCCAACACGCAATAAATCGTTGGCATTGATTTGAATTCCGCCCACAAAACCCAATATGGAATCCTTAAACACCAACATCAATACAGCGGCAAATGCGCCTAATCCGGTAAGTAACACTCCAATATCCTCCGAAACGATGATACTTATGGCCACTAAAACACCAATAATGATGGTTAACAGTTGTATCACTTGAATGTACGACTTAACACTTTTCCCTTGATTTTGCTGTTTGGATTCATAAAGCAAATTCATCGAATTAAGAAATGCAACAGCACCACGAATAAATAAATATACGATCCACAATTTAGTTACAAGCTTCGCTGCATACTCCAGCCCATTAAATCGATCAAGCGTTAAATCAATGGTTCTAAACCAAATGTAGGCGGCAATAATGTGCAAAAGGTAAGCAAAAACTTTATTCTGAAAAAAGATATCATCCGCATTGGTTTTGGTGCGCGAAATCAACTTTTTAATATATCTCCTACCATATTTAGTGAATAAGGTATCCAATATGATAAAAACCAATAGGCTGATAATAAACTGTGTAACTTCAATGGTGAGTATAGAATTATGTGAATTAAACCCTATCTCACGTAACCATAAATAGTAATTTTGTTCAAACTTGGTAATCCATTCCATTTTCAATCGATTTTAATGGTCAAAAGTAAAAAATATTACCTTTGCAATTCAATTTACATTGAGATATTAGCTCAGTTGGTTCAGAGCATCGCCTTGACAGGGCGGGGGTCACTGGTTCGAGTCCAGTATATCTCACTCCTTCAACTATTTTATTTCCATAAATGATTCATTTATGGAATCTAATTCAATACAAAAAACCTAAATTACTTCATGAAAAACTTTGAACGTATATTGCAACAACAACAATTGTTTTTCAACGAAAACAAAACAAAACCCATTTCCTTTAGAAAAAGTCAATTAATACAACTAAAAAAAGTATTAAAAGAAAACATAAATGACTTGAATAAAGCTATTTATGAAGATTTTAGAAAGTCGGAGTTTGAAACTTATGCCACCGAATTGAGCATGATTTTTCATGAAATAGATATGGCTCTCAAAAACCTTGACTCTTGGAGCAAAAAAATAAGAGTTAAAACTGATTTAGCCAACTTCCCCGCAGTAAGTTATTTATATCCCGAACCATTAGGAACCGTTTTGGTAATTGGAGCATGGAATTACCCATACCAATTATCAATTTTACCAGCGGTAATGGCTCTTGCTGCAGGCAACAATGTGGTAATAAAACCAAGTGAATTGGCAGCCAATACCTCCAAGGTGATGGCTAAAATAATCAACTCAAGTTTTGATCCAGCCGTCCTCTTTGTTGCCGAAGGAGGCATTGAAGAAACTACTTTTCTACTCAACCAAAAATTTGATTTAATTTTCTATACGGG
>DZDC01000055.1 GCA_022736595.1 Draconibacterium orientale
TGAAGTCAAAAAAGTTAAAATCTTATATTTTAGATAATTTTGCAACGGTCTCATTCAACTATTATGGATTTGCAATGGGTTTATAGCTAATGTATACCACCTGGTAAGGTTGTGACCAAATTTCTTCAGGTTTCCGGTGTTCTGATGATGAGAGCTCTCGAGCTTGTCGAAGGTAAATTCGGTAGCCTTTTTTATAGATTTCGTCCAAAGTTTTAGTGTCGGGAATGCCTTCATAGGCTATGCAATGCGTATAAAACATGGTTTCAATAGGGTGCTCGGTGTTAAAAATAACAGTATTTTCTTTGTTAAAACTTTGATTGGCCAATGCTTTCAATTCTTGTGACCAAAGTGGATTTCGAGAGCTTAGGCTAAAGGGTTTGATGCGCTCCAATGAAAACCGGATGGGCAAGGCCAACAACAAAACAAGAAGCACTACCACCCATCCCTTGTATTTAAATTGATTTCGATAAGCATAGAGGTAATCCCAAAAAAGAGCGGTGACCATAAAAATTGCAGGGGCTGTGAACAGCGTATAAGCCTGCATTTTGGTTTTAGCGAGGGTAAAAAAAAGGAATGGAATCAAGATCCAAAGAGTCAGAATCCATCTCTTAGGGTTTCTGAAAGTTTTAAAAGTATGGTAAAAAAACCAAAGCAAAGGCAGGTAAATAAGTTCGCCATAAATCATTCGTAGTTTATCGAAATGGTAATAAAATGGATGGCTGTGATTTTCTAAAGTTTGCGTTAGGTGCTTGAAATTGAAGCTGCTTTCCCATTGCGCTTCTTGGGGGAAAGTGGTAAAAATGTACCCTTGCCATGGGAGTGAAACTACGGCAACCATTCCAATCAAAAGCAAAAATTGGAAGAATGTTTGCCTACTAAAAAGTCTTTTATTTTCATAAGCTAAAAGTAGCCAAAGGGGGATAACAATCAAGGCGGGAAGCCATTTAGTAAGGATAGCTAAGCCCACACTAAGCCCACAGAGCAAATTAAAAATCACTTTTTGCGTTTGAAAGAACCGAATTGCCATCCATACTCCCAACTGAATGAAAAAGAGGAAGAAAACATCGAAATGATCGGTTGCGACCCTTCCTGCGGACAATTCGATAATCAAACCATGAATTGAATATAAAAAAGAAGCAATAAAAGCCACGCGGGTATTAAAAAACTGTCGTGCTATGGCAAAAGTGATTCCAATGCCCAAAGTGCTAAGTACAATGGAAGGTAAGCGCAAGGCCATTTCGTTGAAGCCAAATAAACGCATGCTTAGAGCCATGGTCCATAGCGGAAACGGCTGCTTGTGAACCCAAATATGTGTTGCAGTCCAGTTTTTAAAATCCAGAGGAAGTACCGAGTTTTCGTAGAGCGTTGGCAACCACGGATGATGAATCAAATTTTTAGCTACCAAGGCATGATAACGTTCGTCCCAAGGATGTAAAAAGAAGTCGGAAGCGGTAAAAAGACGTAAAGCCAAGCCGCTCAACATGATCAAAACCAAGGCCGCTAACCAATGCTTTTGGGCATATTGCCTATAAGCTATGAGATAGCCCAAAACCACTACACTTAAAGTAGCAATACCTAAAAAGAGAGGTTCCATGGTAGCATTATGGTGAAAATAAAGGATCGCTTAATTACAAATCAGATTTCCATTTTTGAGGAAAAATTTGTAATGCAAAAATACAGATAATAGCCTTTCCTTCGATTTTGTATTTTTATTCAGTTTTGAACAATACGCTTGACAAAACTTTAAAAAACAGATATCTTAGCCGTTTGTAAAAACTAAAACTATACAATCATGGGTGACAAATCGAAACATCATCACGAGCATGAAAAGCATCATGACCACGAAATGAAGGATCATTTTTATGATGAGGAAATGGCTCGACTTCAAGTGGAATTGGTAAAACAGCAAGAGTGGATCAAGGCCAAAGGATTAAAAGTAGTGGTGATTTTTGAAGGCAGGGATGCTGCGGGCAAAGGAGGTGTAATACAACGTATTACAGAGAGTTTAAATCCCCGATTTTGTCGGGTGGTAGCCTTAGGAACACCCACGGAAAAAGAAAAAACACAATGGTATTTTCAACGATATGTGGCGCATCTCCCTTCAGCAGGCGAAATTGTGCTATTCGATCGCAGTTGGTACAATCGTGCGGGAGTAGAAAGGGTAATGGGATTTTGCAGCGATGAAGAATATTGGGAGTTTTTGCGCAGCTGTCCCAACTTTGAGCAAATGCTCATTAGAAGTGGCGTTATTCTCATCAAGTTTTGGTTTTCGGTAAGTGAGGAAGAGCAAGAAAAGCGGTTTCAAGCGCGCATCAAAGACCCCACCAAACGCTGGAAATTGAGTCCCATGGACGTAGAATCAAGAGCCCGTTGGGTCGATTATTCCAAAGCTAAGGACCAGATGTTTAATTATACCGACAACAAACAATCGCCTTGGTGGGTGGTGGATGCCGATGACAAAAAGAAAGCCCGACTTAATGCCATACAGCACCTACTCCACATCATTTCTTACGAGGACCTCACCCCCAATGCCATAGAGCTGCCTCCCCGTCCTCATCATGGCGGATATATGCGCCCGCCCATTGAAGAGCAGAATTTTATTACCGATTATTACAAAAATCAAGACTAACCATTAAGATTTTGAATTAGGATGGAGATTCTTCGCTTCACTTCGTTATGCTCATTATATCAGCCAATTGAGCACTTTCTACAACTAATAAAATGATATTTTTAGATTTAGACTCCTCGCGAAGTCTTAAGAAAGCAGCGAGGAGGTTAATTTTTTTATTAGACAACACTATTAAAAATTGATAATAAGGGTAGGGTGAGCCTATCTTTTTTGCGTCAGTTAACATTAACTTCAAAACTAAAATCTATGAAAAATCTTTTACTCTCTTTCGCATTTCTTATGGCAACCTTTGCGTTGCAAGCTCAATTTTCGGTATTAATGGTTGATGATGATAACAATACAACCCGTGAATCGGCTACGATTGATACGGCCTTGGCGCATAAAGCTGGCATTACCTATTCAACCCTCCTTTTAGACACTTTAGCTCCAACCTACGATCAAATTAAAGACTATGATATGATCATCTGGACCACAGCAAACGATGGCGTTGATTTGAAATTATGGGATACCGATGATACCACCACTGCCGGAATTCCAATTTTAAAATTTAATGATGCATTAATGCAATATGTCGATTCTGGAAAAGTACTTTGGATTGATGGCTTAGATTTTATGTATGATATCTATGGCGGGGCTCCTGATACTTTTGCCGCAGGCGATTTTGTGTATGACGTGATGGGAATACAAGGTTACTTGGCTCAGTCTAAAGTGGGCGACGTAGTTTATACGGGCGTTCCTAAACTTTTAAAAGATCCTTCTAATAACATTACAAGTTTAGATAGCATTCGTTGGAAGTTTTCTACCCTTTGGTATTGCGATGGTTTTGCTTTGACTCCAACAGCACATTCGCTTTATGTGATGGGACCATCAGATTATGATTACTACGGAATGACCTCATTCTTATACAATTACAATGTTATTTCATCTACTGCACGCATTGGAACTTTAGGTAACGGATCAGCTTTGGTTCAATCCGACATTGATTTGCTGATTTCTGATATGATAAATGCTGCCATCGCTGGCACTTTTGCTCCCAAAGTGGATGGCATAGAAACCATTCAAAATTCAAAGAACTTTACCCTATTTCCAAATCCAACCGATGGTGCTTTGACCATTAGTGGAACCAATGTTAAAGGAAATACTCAAGTTTCTATTTACGACTTAGGCGGCAAATTGTTGTACCAACAAAATATGAGTCAACCTCAAACTACCATTGATGTTAAAGCCTTCAACAGTGGAATGTATATTTTGGAGTTGCAATACGACAACAAGAGAGAATTGCATAAATTGATTATTAAATAATCGCATAACAACAAAAACAATACGTCGGCAGAGCTTTTTTACTCTGCCGACTACTTTTTAACAAGATGGTAAAAATAATTTTCGTACTTATTATTCTATTGACCTCGCAAATGCTTTGGGCACAAAAAGCATCTTGGAACGATATTGCCAACTTAAAAACGCAATTTGAAAAGGCGAATTCCATTTCTAAAACTGATGTTGAAATTACCGCCATTTCACAAAATGATAGTATTCTCGCCTATTTGTTCAATTACCATCGCGCCTTTGTTATCATCAGTGCCCATTATGGCATGCCTCCCATCAAAGCTTTCTCGCTTGAAAATCGCTATGAAGCTCAGCAGATGCAGGTGGGCGCCATTGGAATTATGGAAATGGTGCAAGAAGATTTATTTCCCCTTTTAGGCCAAGCCAATGGACTGTACGCAGATCAATGGAAGACCTTAATGGAACAAGGTTTTGAATCATCGAAACAAGAATATGGCCCTTGGCTAAGTTCAGAATACGGCCAAGTGAATTGCAAAAATGAAAATAATCAAACGGTCAATGTTACCAATTTTTACACACCCAACAATTATGCTGTGGGCTGTGTAGCACTGACTTTTGCCACCGTTTTACAATATTTTGAATGGCCTGCAAATCCAACGGGATCGCACGAATATACCGACAACTATGGAACCACCAAAGGAAGCCACTCGGTAAACTACGACAACCAAAGTTATAAATGGTCCTCGATTTTGGATAAATACAATGGTGTGGCTGCCACAAGCTCCGAAAGAGCTGAACTGGGAAAACTTGCCTACCAAGCTGCCATTGGAGTGGATATGGATTTTGAAAGTGGAGGCTCCACTTCCAACGTCAACCGAATACCACAAGCTGCCAACAATTACTTTAGGTTTACCGGCAAGCACATAGATGAAACTGCGACTAATTTTTGGACCTCAGTAGATGACGACATCATTTTGGGGTTGCCAGTTCAATTTTCAATTTACACCGCCTCTGGATCTGGACATGCCATCGTGGGTGATGGATTGAAAGAGGTATCTGGTGTGCCTTACTATCACCTCAACATGGGCTGGTGGGGAAGCAGCAATGGATGGTACAACATTCAAGGAAGTTTTAACGCCGGGGGCTACTCCATAATTAAAGGAGCCGTGGTTGATATGATGCCAATTGCCGAAATGCTAAGTTCTAGTATCAATGTTGAAGACAGTACGCTTGAATTATCGTGGTTTACAAGTAGTAAAATAAGTCCCCAAGCCATTGAGCTTCAAGTAAAAGAAGGAATTAAGGATTGGGTTACTGTTTCTAACAGTATTAACAATCCACACTATACCTTTAATTACAAAAGTACCGAAACTCACTTATTTCGAGTTCGATACAATTATGATGGTCAGTGGATCGACAATGCTTGGTCAAAAAGCTTGAGTGTAGATATTGCTGAGGAAATTAACAAAAATACTCCAACGCAATTGGTAGCCTATCCAACGTTATGTACCCGATTTCTGACTCTTAAATACAACCATTTTGCGGGCTCTGTTTTAAGCATCACCAATGACCAAGGTCTAAAGGTTTACGAGCAAACTTTTGCATCTCAAGTAACTTCAACGCAGGTAAAACTCGACTTAGCCCATTTAAAAGCAGGACTTTATATTTTGAAAATTAAAGCTCCAAACGAAAACACGACTCTAAAATTTATCAAAATATAATATGACAGATTACTCTTGGAATTTAATTGCCAAAAAGTTGGCTGGTGAATTGAGCCAGGACGAACTTGAAGAGTTTAACCAGATGATGGAAAACGACATTCAGTTCAATAGTAATTTTGCTTTGGCTCAAAGCAGGTGGGATAAGATTGAGCCTCTTTCGGTAAATAAAGATCGAATTTGGAGTAAAATCGAAAGCCAAATCAAAATGCATGCTCCTCAAAAAGACATTTCTAAATTCAACCCTAGAATCCTGTTGCGCTATGCCGCTATGTTGGCTATCGTTGTAGGAATTGGGAGTCTTTTAGTATTTGATTACTACAACGTTACCTCCTTAAAGTCAGGAAATGCAGTGGCTACTTTCAGTCTTCCTGATGGCAGTATCGTCAATCTAAAACCTCAATCAGAAATAAGGTTTAGAGACGGATATTTTTTTGATTTCAATCGGGAAGTTATTTTAGATGGAGAAGGCTTTTTTGAAATATCGAAGTCTAAAACTGAAACTTTCAGTGTAAAAGGAATCCATTTTGATGTGGTGGTTTACGGAACCTCGTTCAACTTTAAAAACACAAATCAAGAGGCAAAAGTGGTACTGTTAGAAGGAAGTATTAAACTTGAGAATATGGCAAATTCAAACGCAAAAGTTGAATTATTACCAGGACAAAAAGCACAATATAACTCCTCTCAAAAACAATTCAAAATTGAAACCGTAAATCCTTATATTTATTCAGTATGGAAAGATAAACGCATCAATTTCAACAACTTTACCTTATCCGATTTGCAGCAACTTTTCAAAGAACAATTTGGCCAAGCATTAGTATTTAGTACTGATATTGACCTTAAAAATACCCAACTTGGGGGTTCTGCTCCCTCCGATGATTACCGTATAGTAGTTCAAGGACTAGCTGACATTCTGGCAAAGAAAGTCGAGTATAACAACGAAACAATAATTCTAAAATAACACATACCAAAACCCAAAAAATGAAACAATTATATTTATTTAGTCTAATCATTTTTGGTTTTTTACTCGTTCCTATTTCGTCCATAGGTTCTGAGCAAAATACCGAAATTTCCTTGGTACAGGTGGTACAATCCTTGGAGAAGGAATACAAGGTATCCATCACCTACCAAGAAACTGGAAAAGTGGTCTTTACCGAAACGGAAGCCACAGAAATTTACAAGCAAAAAAATATTCTCGATGCGCTGAAAACCTTAGTTCAATTCAAGAATATCGATTTCAAACAGTTGCGCAGCGATTATTTTGTTTTGATACAAAAAACAAAACAAGAGGAAGGAATTAAATCCCAAAGTGCCGCAGGAGAGGAGCCTAAGCTACGGAAAGTAAAAGGGAAAATCACAGATGATAAAGGGGAATCCCTGCCAGGGGCTACCATACATGTCCCCGGAAACAAACAATTTCATGCGGTAAGCGACATCGCTGGAAAATTTGAAATGTCAGTTCCTGATACCACTAAATTCGTCGAAATCAATTATGTGGGTTTTAAGCCTTATCTGCTAGTTCTAAACGAAAACCCTTCCTACGAAATCATTCTGTCGTTAAATTCCATTGAATTGGGAAGCGTTATTATTTCTGGAGTTGCAGGTCAAACCCAAAAAGAAAAACTCACCATTACAGTAGAGCATCTGGATGGCAGTGTAATCAATAAAGTACCTGCAACTTCCGCTGCCACTGCTTTGCAAGGCAAAGTGCCCGGAGTAGTAGTAACCAGCTCTTCGGGCGAACCCGGAGCTGGCTCCAACATAAGAATGCGGGGAGTTACTTCCATGCTTGGTGATAATTCTCCCTTGGTGATAGTTGACGGTACCATGATTCAAACCTCCTTAGCCGATTTTAACTCCGACGATATCGAGAGTATGGAAGTGGTAAAAGGAGCAGCTGCTTCAGCACTTTATGGGTCAAAAGCCGCAGGTGGGGTTATCGTTATTACCACCAAAAGAGGTCGTCGAATGGAAGAAAGCTATCAAGTAGTGTTCAGAAATGAAATTGGGGTTACCCAACTCGCCAATCAAATTGAACAATCCAAACACCATGCCTATAAACTTGCCTCCGATTATGAAAACTTTCCATATACCAAATACGAAAATGTTCAATACGATAGCGAAGGTAATGTACTGGGAGGAAGTAGAATACTTACCGATTCAGGATATGCCGACCAACCTTATGCCTACATTCAAAATCATCAAGAAAAATTTTTCAAAAAAGGTTTATATTACACCAATTATTTAGGACTAGCCACCAAAACTCAAAACTCAAACTTATTTGTTTCCTTTGAAAACCACTCCAATGAGGGTATCATTTTTGAAACCGATGGCTACACACGTCGTAACTTCAGATTCAATAGCGACACCCGCATAACCGATCGCATCAAGTTCTCTACCTCAAATATGTACATCACTTCAAAATCGGATAAACCCGGCTCTGACAACAGTTTCTTTGACCTATTGTTTATTAATCCTGATGTTGATCTTGAAGCTACCAATGCCGATGGCAGCCCCTATAAAATTTTCCCCGACCCATGGAGTATCGAAGAAAACCCTCTGTATCCACTCCATTATCGTGAACGAATTTCTACCAAAAACACCTTCATTACAAGTTTTAATCTAAACGTAAAACTGGCAAATTTTCTTGATTTCGAGACTCGATATAGCTTTGAAAAATTCGACAAATATTACAATACCTACACCCCAAAAGGCTATCTTTATGGGGGTGAAGAATTTATTGAAGGAAGTATCTACAACGAACAATATTCTTCAAAATCTCAAAATTTTCAAGCTACACTCAACTATTTTCAAAAATTTAATGAATTTACCATAAAATCTAAAGCTTCATATCTTTACGAAGATCAAGGATATTACGACTTTAGCGTAACAGGCAAAGACTTCATTGTACCCAACATACCGCAACTTAATAATACGGATCCCACCCTATCCACATTAAATTCATACCAAGGAGATATTAGAGCCATCAATATTTTTGGTATAGCGGATATGGATTATAAAAGTAAATACCTCTTTTCGGGTTTGCTCCGTCGTGACGGGTCTTCCTTATTTGGGGAGAATGAAAGATGGCAAAACTATTTCCGGGTTTCTTTTGCCTATCGTCTTACCGAAGACATTAAAATCAAAGGCATTGACGAACTTAAAGTTAGAATGGCCTACGGAACTTCTGGCTTAAGACCCGGATACTCCTGGCAATACGAAACCTATTATTTTTCAAACGGACAAATTTACAGCGATCAATTGGGAAACAAAAACCTGAAACCCTCCGAAGCACGAGAATTTGAGGCAGCAGTGGATGTTAACTTTTTGAAAAAATTCAATTTCACCGCATCTTATTCCAAAACCAATACCATTGGAGCTTTTGCAAAAGTGCCTCTGGCCTCGCATTTGGGTTATCCTTACCAGTGGAGAAATGTGGGTGATATTAGAAGCAATGTTTTCGAGCTTTCTTTGAAATATCAAGTGATTGAAAAGAAAAACCTCGATTGGGCGCTTCACCTCAATTTTGATAAGATAAAGCAAGAGATGGTAAGTTTAACGATACCTTCTTATTACACTGGGCCTCATAGTGCTTATTATGTTAATCCCGGTGAATCTTTTGGAATCATCTATGGATACCAATGGCTTACCTCGCTCGATCAAATGGCCACTCAACTGCCCACAGGTAAAACCATCGATAACTACGAAATCAATAGCGATGGATACGTTATCGAAAAAGGAACTCAAGGTTCTAAAAAAGAAAAGGCCATTCTCCTCGACGAAAACAATGATGGTACTGCAGATAAAGTGGCCATTGGCGATGGAAATGCCGATTTTCACATGAGTCTTAACTCAACACTTAATTACAAAAAATTCACTTTCTATTTCCTCCTCGACTGGAAGCAAGGTGGCGATGTGTATAACTACACCCGTCAATACACTTTTCGCGATGCTAGAGCTATAGAATTTGACCAAAGCGGTAAAGCTGAAAGCGATAAAAAATCGGTGAGCTATTATTCCAACTTCTATGAAAAATCCATTAACTCGTATTTTGTTGAGAATGGAACCTACCTCAAACTTCGTGAATTCTCAATTTTTTACACTCAAAAACCCAAAAACACTAAGTATTTTAAAGAAATTAAAGTGGGAGCTATTGGCCGTAACTTGTTGACATTTACCAGTTATTCTGGTTTTGACCCAGAAGTGGGTAGCTCTGGTGACCTTACCACCTTTGCCTTCGATGAGTTTGGATACCCCAACTTCAGAACCTTTTCGGCTTCTATACAATTTATTTTCTAATCCTTTTAAAACCTAAGATTATGAAACTCATATTAATCCTCCTTTTGTTGTCGATTTTTACCTTTAGTTGTGTAAAAAAGCTGGATGTCGAAAACCTCAACAACCCTGATATCGAAGATATTTATTCCGATCCTGAATCCGTTTACGGGGTGGCAGGAAGCCTATTCTATAGTTGGTATATTAATGCCCAAACCCACAGTTGGTCGCCCTTAATGTCGATGATGGTAATGGCCGATCAAGGCACCAGCTCTTGGCTCAACTCAGGAATGAAAGACTTAAGTTCCGAACCTCGAACTCAACTCAACAATTCAGAAAGTTATACCTATGCCTATATTTTTGAAAACTACTGGGAAAACACTTATAGCGTTCTCAACACGTCCAACGACATTCTTAAAGTGATTCATAATGGAATGGAAGTGGGAACCATTGATGCTAACGGCAAAGGAGCAGATACTAAAATGGTGGAAGCCGTGAGCTACTTTATTCAAGGGCTTTCGATTGGTCATATTGGATTGGTTTACGATAAAGGGTTTATCATTACTGATGAAACTAAAGACCCTGCACTTGAAACTACTCAAAGTTACGAGAACCTCATTGCTGCTGCAGTAGCTTCTCTCGAAAAATGTATTGCTGTTTCCAATGCCAATAGCTTTATTGTTCCCTCCACTTGGATCAATGGAAAAGAATATACCAACGCCGACCTTTCAAAATTGGCTCATTCCTATATTGCTCGTTTATTGGTTTATAAATCGCGCAATGCCACACAAAACAATGTTACCGATTGGGGGGCAGTGCTGCACCATGCAGAGTTGGGAGTAACTTCTGATTTTCAGATTTATATGGATAATGTGAATTGGAAACATTGGGTATTTCACTACACTTACGAACGCGAAAATTGGGTGATGGTGGATGCCCGTATTATTCACATGATGGATAATAACTATCCTTGGCATATCAACAGCGGAGCTAATCCGGGTCAAGCCTCTTCGAGCGATGCCCGTTTAGGAACTGACTTTGTTTATACTTCCACTTGCTCTTTTAAGCCTGAGCGTGGATATTATCATTTTTCATACTATCGCTACAAACGCATTCCTTATACTTTCTCTGTTCCTGATTGGTTCCCCGAAATTTATGTTAATGAAATCAGTCTTTTAAAGGCAGAAGCCTATGCGCAAATGGGTCAACTCGATCAAGCCATTACGCTTATCAATAACGGTAGTAGAACCAGCCGAGGACAATTGCCTGCACTGAGCACTACTTCTACCAAAGAAGAAGTATTAAAAGCCATTTTCTATGAAAGGGATTTAGAATTCTTCGTATCGGGATTTGGAATTGGTTTCTTCGACATGAGAAGAAGAAATATGTTGCAAAAGGGAACGCTTTTACATTTTCCAATGCCGTCAAAAGAATTGAACGTACTCGGCCTGCCCATTTATACCTTTGGAGGTGAAAATGTTGCTGATGGTATAGGCACTTCTAATGGGGGTTGGTTTCCAACGGCTAAAACCAATTAATTTTAAATACGTTTTTCGATGAAAAAATATATGCGTTTGATGATCGTCTTGTTATTTTTTATTGGCTTTCATCAACAAAATAAAGCCTGTACTGTAGCGGTAATTTCCGGTAAATACACCCAAGATGGAAGACCTTTGCTATGGAAAAACCGCGATACTGACGCCATCAATAACAAGATGATGTATTTTGAAAAAAATGGTTTTAAATACATCGGATTGGTAAACTCAGGAGATAAAGATGGCAAGAGTATTTGGATAGGGATGAATAACTATGGTTTTGCCATCATGAATTCGGCTTCCTACAATCTTAATATTGGTGATACCAATGAGCAGAGCGGTTATGAAGGTAAACTGATGCGTTTGGCTTTAGAAAATTGCAAAACCATTCAGGATTTTGAAAAAATGCTGGATACCATCGCTCGTCCCACCCTTCTCGAAGCCAATTTTGGAGTAATTGACGGGCAAAATGGAGCCGCTTTATATGAGCTTGGCAACAAAGGCTACGTAAAATTTGATGCCAATGATCCCTCTCAAGCTCCGTTCGGCTATGTAATAAGAGCCAATTATAGTTTTACCGGTAGTTTTGGCACTGAATCCAGCGGCTATATTCGTTACAATACCACCCAAGATCTTTTTTATCAAGCGGTGTCAACCAACAGCATGAACGCCCAATTTATTTGCCAAGATGTGACCCGTGGACTTAATCATTCGCTCTTGAAAACTAACTTGATTGAGCAATTTGCTGATAAATCTAAAAACTCACATAGCTATGCGTTTTTTCATGATTACGTTCCACGCAAAAGTTCGGCCTCTGCCTGTGTGGTGCAAGGTGTAAAAAAGGATGAAGACCCCAATATGGCCACCATGTGGAATATCGTTGGCTTCCCTTTAACCTCTGTGGCTGTTCCTATGTGGGTTGACGGTAAAGATAAATTTCCTTCGGTATTAAAATACAACGAAGAAATAAAAGATTCTCCTGTTTGCAAAGCTGCCTTAACACTAAAAGGTCAGCTATTTGATATTCGTTGGGGAAAATTTGCCAACGGTTATTACATCAATATTACCGATTTAGTTAATTCAGAAAACTCTGGAATTTTGCAAAAAATCAGACCTTACGAAGATCAAATTTTTATACAAACCAACCAGCTTATTGAGGATTGGCGTAAGAACGGGAAAAACGAAAAAGCCATGATTAGTTTTTACGATAAGTTGGATGCCGATATTAAAGCGCTCTACCTTAAAGAGTTTAACCTTACACTTTAGCAATTTTGTACATGAAAAAACTGAGGAGCATTTTCATTTTAACCATTCTAGTAGTCTTTACAACTTCTTTTGATTTTACAAAGTCGAAGGTAAAAAATACGGCTCCTGACAAAATTAAGGTAGCCGTTTTTAAAGGCAATGGCGCTGGTGATGTGTCGGTAGTTGAAACCCTTGAAGCCTTACGTATTGATGGAGGTATCGAAGCCAAGACCATCACTGCCGCCGAAATCTCTGAAGGCAAACTTGATCAATTTGATGCATTGATTTTCCCTGGTGGAAGCGGAAGCACCCAGCTCCTCGAACTTGGCGAAAATGGAAAGCAAAAGGTGCTTCAATTTGTTAAGATTCAAGGTAAAGGATTGGTGGGAATCTGCGCCGGAGCTTATCTTCTAAGTAGTACTGACGGATATCCCAATCTTGCTTTGGCTTCGTCCATCCATCTCGATCGCGACCATTACAATCGTGGACGCGGATTGGTAGAATTTAAAACCACCACCGAAGGAGACGCAATATTTCCAGAGCTAAAAAATCAAAGAGCATTTATTCAATACTACGATGGCCCTGTATTGTGGTACGATAGCAGCTTGAGTCATCCCAATTACACTGAAATGGGGAAATTCATTTCCGATATTCACCCCGATGATAAAGCTCCTTCAGGCATTACCCCCGGCAAAAGTTTCATTTTGGCTCAATCGGTAGAAAAGGGTCGTGTTTTCCTAATGGCCGGGCATCCCGAATCTACTCCTGGACTCCGCTGGATGGTTCCTCGAATGGTACGTTGGACTTGTAATCAACCTCTGATTTCATATCATAGCAACTGGGTTCGCCCTCAATTTAAGACCCAAGAAGTTTTCTTTGATCGAGATTGGGTTAAATCTGAGAAAGAGCTCTTTTGGCAACTTTTCGATTCCAACCCAAAGCTAATAATTGAAGCCATGAACAAACTTCAATCCATGGAATCACGCTCAGCCGTTCGTTGGTACATTGGTTTGACTCGAAATTCGGATGCACAAGTGCGACAAAATGCAGCTCGATTAATTGCCCTAAACGAATATACCGATGCCCTGGACGATTTAAAAGAAGCCTACAAAATTGAACAAGATGCCACTACCAAAAGTCTTATTTTGAAAAGCATCGATGTGCTTCAATGTATCACAGATTTATAATTAATCAAATAGTATAAATTCATAGTAATCAATTTTTGTTCTTTGCCTTATTGAGGATATTGTATTCATTCATATTGATTGTTATGTATTAATAACTTTTTTTGTAAATTTGCCTCATTCAAATGCTGAATGAGCTACAAAGAACATCAAGATATCATTCTTTTTAAAGAAATTAAGAAGGGCAATTCCAGTGCCTTCAAGTCCTTATTTGATAAATATTACGAATTTCTTTGCCATTTTTCCACTACCATTCAAGGTGATGAAAGTTTATCTGAGGAAGTGGTTTCTGATGTGTTTGTAAAACTATGGATCAGTAGAGATAGGATAGAAATATACAGTAATCTAAAATCCTATTTATATCAAAGCACTCGCAATCAAACGATTTCTTACTTGCGTAAGCTTAAAAATAAACCTGTAGACCTTGAAATTGATGAACTTTTTTTAGCAGACCCTAACTACGCTCCTGATTTCGAATTGCTTGAAGCGGATGTTGAAAGAAATGTCAACGAAATCTTGCTTAGAATTCCAAAAAAAAGTAGAACGGTGTTTATGATGCATCGCTTGAGTAATCTAAAGTACAAAGAAATTGCTGATTTGCTCGGGATGTCGGTGAAAACCGTTGAAAAACACATGACCACTTCCATAAAAATAATAGCAAGCTTAAGAATAGTTTTACTGCTCTTGTCCTCAACATTTCATTATTGGAAATGAACCTTTCTTTGAAAGGAGTTAAGACAAAAAATATTCTTCATAGAAA
>DZDC01000056.1:0-2248 GCA_022736595.1 Draconibacterium orientale
AAATCATTACAATTGCTTATATTTTGATGTTTTACGTAGTTATCTATCCTATTTTAGAATTCAGCCAATCGAAATAATTCCATGCACAACCTTACCTTACCACCTGTACGCTTCCCCTCAATTGATAGGGTTCAAACATGTGTTCTTTAATGTCGATCACATACACATATACTCCAATGGGCACATCAATTCCTTTAGCTGTTCCATCCCATTTTTGATATTCGTCATGCGTAGTAAAGAGCACCATACCGTTTCGATCAAATATCGTAAATGTAAAGTTTTCGAGTGAGGTGAAATCGCCTTCAATTCCCATTTTATCGTTAAGTCCATCTCCATTGGGCGAAAAAGCATTGGGAACATAAATGTACAAACAGCGCTTTACAGGAATGGTAAGGCTCTTGGTAGCCATACAATAGGAATGACCATTGATATTGGTTGCTGTAACTGTATATTTTGTGGTTTCCATGGGGCTGACCACAATATCACCGGTATTTGCACCGGTATTCCAGCTATACAAATCTCCTCCACTGGCAGTCAACAAAACATCGCTTCCTCTGCACGAGGTATCCTTGCTTGATGTAATATCAGGCACTGGCAAACTAATTACTTCAACAGCGATGGAGTCGTTGGATTGACACTGATTAATATCGGTTGCAGTTACATAATAAACCTGATCGAGAAGAGGAACTACTCTGTTATTATTGGAATTGATTCCATTGCTCCAACTAAAATCATAATTTCCGTAAGCTCTCAAAGGGGCAAAATCGCCTTTACACACCGAAGTATCAGGGCTGGTGGTGAAAATTGGTAACGGAAAAACCGTAACAGTTACTGTTGTATCCAAAAAGCAGCCGTTGGTATCCGTAACGACCACATTATAATTTTGAGTTACTAAAGGAGTATCCACAAAACTAGCAAGAGTATCTCCCGAGCTCCAAAGATAGGTTTGGTTGCCGTTATCTTGAACACTTAAAGTGGCTTGATCGTTGAGACAAATGCTATCACCGAAGGCTGCAAATACTGGATTTGAAACCACCACAAAGATTGAATCTACCCGAGTATTCTGGCATAAGTCAGTTATTTGACCATAATACCAACCTGTTTGTTGAAAAAAGTAAGAAGTGCTATCGGTGGTGTCGCCATTGGACCAAAGATAATTATATGGGGTATACCCCCCTGAAGCATTGGCATGTAAAACCACATTTTGTGCACCACACAATATGGTATCGTTGGGAATTGAAATACTGGGAATATCATTATCCTTAATGTAAACTCTCAAAGTCTCGTAGGTGCAAGGAGAAGTGGTAATAATCAGGTCAATATATTCTAGTGGCTCTGAAATGCCATCCAAAATAGGTTCAATAATCAAATTCACTGAATCTTGACCTGCGGGAACCGTCACCAAATGTTGTATCAAGTTATAATCAACGCCATTGGTAGCGGTGCCTCCAGGGTAATAATTAATAATTGTGGGTGTGGATTTTACATAAGGAATCCTAAAGGTAACCACAGTATTGTTGCACCCCTCCACGGCTACTGAATCCATAATATTTGTGGTGCTTTGTGATACTTGAACTGCATTACTGGTAAAACTATTGGCTTTAAGAAAAACTCCAGAATCATAAATGCCATCTCCACCATCACCAATGGCAAACTTTAAATGGTATGTAACACAAGGAATAACCAATGCCCAAGCTGTTAACACAGTAGTAAAGCCATCATACTTTATATAGGAGCCAAAATTCGTATTATAATAGGCCGTATTACTTAATTGATTGACTGTATTAATTGAAATTGGAGTTGTTGAATTAGGGATTAGTGCTATGTTTTGATTGGTATAATTACCCCCATAAGGATTTAATCCGGAAATAAAAAACCCAAAAGCGTCATTTACATTACTGTTCACATATTCGGGATATTCCTCACTTCCAAAAACATATTGAAACTTGATGGTATCGCTTAATGGCACAAAATCAAAATCAAGAACAACTGCATCATGAATTGTTACACCCGATAACAAAACCAATAGAGGATTACTTCCCCCTCCAGTATTGGTACTAGCAAAAGCACTTGCCATACCAGGTGCAGCAGAAGCCATTCCAGTGCTCAAAATAAGTCCGCTATTGAACCCAATATTTCCCAAGGTAGTACCTGTAGTAAAAGTTCCCTTTGACACGCTTGCCCCAGTATAAACGATATTTGACACCGAAACACCTTGACCCACCAATACATTTTGAACCCAATTTTG
>DZDC01000056.1:2348-14418 GCA_022736595.1 Draconibacterium orientale
ATAAAATATGTAAATTCGTCCACCAAATAATTTTACGAATTACCCATGAAAAAATCGATCGAATATTTCAACCAAAACAAAGACCAATTTCTTCAGGATTTGTTTACAGCCATTCGCATTCCAAGCATCAGCTCCTTAAGCGACCACAAACCCGATATGCTTCGAATGGCCGAAACACTGAAGAACGAACTCCTTAAAGCAGGCGTTGATAAGGCGGAAGTGATGCCATCAGCAGGAAATCCTGTGGTTTATGCCGAAAAAATTATTGACCCTGCCCTACCCACATTATTGGTTTATGGACACTATGATGTGATGCCTGTGGATCCCATCGACCTATGGAAAAGTCCACCTTTTGAACCTGAAATTCGTGATGAAAAAATATTTGCCCGTGGCGCTGACGACGACAAAGGACAGTCTTTCATGCAAATCAAAGCCTTCGAGTCTTTGGTTAAATCCAACGAATTGCCGGTGAATGTTAAATTCATGATTGAAGGCGAAGAAGAAATTGGATCTCCCAGTTTGAGTCAATGGTGTATCGAAAACAAAGATATGCTTAAAGCAGATGTCATCTTAGTTTCTGATACAGGCATGATTGCGCAAGACATCCCTTCTATTACGGTGGGATTAAGAGGTTTAAGCTATGTTGAAGTGAAAGTTACCGGACCAAATCGCGATTTACATTCAGGAATTTTTGGAGGCGCTGTGGCCAATCCTGCCATGGTGCTATCCAAGATGATAGCAAGCCTTACCGATGAAAACAATAGAATTACCATTCCAGGATTTTATGATGATGTGGTAGAAATTAGCGTTGAAGAAAGAGCACAAATGGCCAAGGCTCCTTTTAATCTCGAAAATTACAAAAAAGCACTAGATATCCAAGATATTAACGGCGAAAAAGGATATTCTACCATTGAAAGAACCGGCATCAGACCCGCTTTGGATGTGAACGGTATTTGGGGTGGTTATACGGGCGAAGGCGCCAAAACAGTGCTTCCATCGGTGGCTTATGCCAAAATTTCGATGCGATTGGTTCCCAATCAAAACAATGAAAAAATAAGCCAACTTATCAAAAAACACCTTGAAAGTGCTGCTCCTGATTATGTAAAAGTGGAAGTAACTCCGCTTCATGGAGGTCAAGGTTATGTTTCTCCTTTGGATATGCCTGCCTATAAAGCGGCTGAAAAGGCTTATACTGCAACCTTTGGCAAAAAACCCATTCCCACACGCTCTGGAGGAAGTATTCCAATTATTGCCGAATTTGAAAGGGTGCTTGAAACCAAAAGTATTTTGATGGGCTTTGGTCTAGAATCTGATGCCATCCACTCACCTAACGAAAATTTTCCACTGTTTAACTTCTACAAAGGAATTGAAACTATAATTCATTTCTACCACTACTTTGCTGAAGAAATGAAGTGATGTTACAGAACACCACTAACAAAAAAGCCTCAGGAAGTACTTCCTGAGGCTTTTTCATTGTATTGTCGATGGATTTTATACCAATCCTGTGAAGCCCATAAAAGCTAAGGCAAGAATACCAGCCACGATGAGCGCAATGGGAATCCCACGCATACCTTTAGGCATTCCCATTAAATCAAGATGTTCGCGGATACCCGAAAAAATTACTAGTGCCAAAGCAAAACCAATAGAAATACCAACAGTATAAACGATTGACTCCCCAAGATCATAGCTTTTTTTAACAACAATGATAGTAACTCCTAGCACGGCACAATTGGTAGTGATCAGAGGCAAATAAATCCCTAAAGCCTGATATAAGGCAGGACTAACTTTCTTCAAAATAATTTCCACCATTTGAACAAGGGCAGCAATTACTAGAATATAGCTAATCGTTTGAAGAAATTTATCTAATTGAAGGGGGACAAGAATAAAGTAATTGATTAGATAAGTAACTAAAGTGGCCAATGTCATTACAAAAATAACAGCTGCACTCATTCCAAGAGCGGTTTCAGTTTTAGTACTTACTCCTAAAAAAGGACAAATACCAAGAAATTGCGAAAAAACAATATTATTAACAAATATTGCTGATATGATGATAATTACATATTCCATAATGCACTTATTTTAAACTGTTTTACGAATTTTGTTAATGATGGCAATGAGGTAACCAAGCGTAATAAAGGCTCCGGGAGCAAGCACAAAAACGAGAATACCGTCGGCGTCAGGGTTGATAAACTTATACCCAAAAATAGCACCACTGCCTAGCATTTCGCGAATGCTTCCTAAAACAACTAAGGCGAAAGTAAAACCCAAACCCATACCAAACCCATCAATCGCCGATGACCAAACATTGTTTTTTGCAGCAAAAGCTTCAGCACGACCAAGCACAATACAATTCACCACAATCAAAGGAATAAAAATCCCCAATTGAAGGTATAGTGCTGGTGTATAGGCCTGCATCAGTAAATCTACAATGGTTACAAAACTAGCTATTACTACAATAAAAGAAGGTATACGCACTTTATCAGGGATAAATCCTTTGATTGCTGAAATAAAAACATTAGACATAAAGAGCACAAATGTAGTCGCTAAGCCCATTCCTAAACCATTAATTGCAGATGAGGTAACACCTAAGGTCGGACACATTCCAAGTAAAAGGACAAAAACAGGGTTTTCCTTAATAAAACCCTTTAGGAAATTTTTAATCTGATTATTATTCATGTTTTTTTCCTCCATTTTGTTTAAATGAATCATAAGCTCTTTGTGTGGCATCACAGAATGCGCGGCTACTAATCGTGGCAGCCGTTATGGCATCCACATCTCCACCATCCTTTTTGACTTTAAGTTTGGTTGTCTCAGGGTTTTTACCGATGAACTGCAAGCTCCATTTGCTTTTTGATATATCCATCTTATCTCCTAATCCAGGTGTTTCTTTATGTGATAGAACCATCGTATTAGTAATTGTACCTAAAGTATCAAAGCCAACCATAATTGAAAATCGACCACTAAAGCCTTTGTCTGTATATGTTTCAACTGCAGTACCAACCCATTTTCCGTTGGAAGTAGCTCGGTAAAGAGTAATTGAATCTGTTCCGTCAGTCGGCATAATTCGTATGGTTTCTGTTTTATCAAAACCTTTGACAACCTCACGAATCGCAGATTTTATTTTTTCAGCGTTTGCGGCTTCTATTACTTCATAGGTTTGAGTGTAAACGTATCCCAAGGCTAATCCTGAAATACTTACAATTAACAATAGTCGAAAGACCATATTAACAAAATTCGATTCTGGTTTTTTACTTGCCATTTTTTATCTCCTTTCCAAAACGTATAGGTTTAAAAAAATTATTGATATGTGGCACTAAGGCATTCATAATCAAAATTGCAAAAGAAACACCCTCAGGATATGCACCCCAATTGCGGATGATAATGGTAATGATTCCAACACCGGCTCCAAAAACGATTTGTCCGCGGGGAGTCATTGGCGAAGTAACCATATCGGTGGCCATAAAGAAAATACCCAGCATCATTCCCCCAGTCACCAAATGAAATAATGGGTTGACATACATTTGAGGATCTATCAGCCAAAAAATACCCGAGAAAATCAAAACTGAACCCATAAAACTAATAGGAATATGCCAAGTAATAATTTTGCGATAGAGCATATACAAACCACCCAATAAGAGCAATAAGGCAGACACCTCCCCTAGCGAACCCCCGTTTTGCCCAAGAAATAATTGAGTATAGGAAGGCACCTGATTCATTAAATCGCTCATCGGCTCTCCATTTTTCAATCCTTCTTTCACAATACCAAGCGGCGTTGGGCCAGTAATGGCATCTAATCCCATAGGGAATGCTTTATCAACCACTGGCCATGAAGTCATCTGAACTGGAAAAGAAATTAACAGAAAAACACGCCCCACTAAGGCAGGATTAAAAATATTCTTTCCAATACCTCCAAACGACATCTTAGCAATTCCGATTGATACTAAAGCACCGATAATGATAATCCAGCAAGGCAAATTGGACGGAACATTAAAAGCCAAAAGAACACCAGTGATAACGGCTGATCCATCTTGAAGTTGTGGCTGTTGCTTGAGAATGAATTTGGATATTAAATACTCAAAAATCAAAGCGGAAAGCACAGCCACCACCGTCACTTTTAAAGCTCCTAATCCAAAAAAGTAGAAAGAAGCCAACATGGCTGGAAGCATAGCAATTACTACTCCCCACATGAGTTTTTTAACACTTAGTCCACCGTGTATATGTGGTGAACCCGAAACGGTTAGTAATCCCATTTTTAAAAATTTAATTATTTTTTACTTCTATTTCTAATCATAATTCCCACATTCCGCTTTCCAAGTCGGATGTTATCCAACAATGGACGACCTGAGGGACACGTATATACGCAAGAACCACATTCTATACAATCCATCACTCGCTCCTTTTCTGTCCTTTCATTCATACCATTTACTGAGATAATAGAAAGTAAATGAGGCTCAAGTCCCATTGGGCAAACGCTGGTACATTTACCACAGCGGATACAATTTAGAATGGGAATACGTTTTGACTTTTCATTTTCAATTAGCAAAATACCTGATGTTCCTTTAGTAACCGCAGCATCAACCGTAATTAATGATTTCCCCATCATAGGGCCACCATTTATTACTTTACCGGTAGATTCCATATTCCCACCTGCCTTTTCAATTAAGGAAATGATAGGCGTTCCAATACGAACTTTATAATTGGACGGTTTGGAAACTGTTTTTCCGGTTACGGTTACTATGCGTTCGATAAGAGGTTTATTTTTTTGAACTGCTTCATAAATGGCAAATGCAGTTCCCACATTATTCACCACACAACCCACTTCTATTGGTAATTTTCCAGATGGAATTTGCCGTTTCAATACCGCATCAATCAACTGTTTTTCACCGCCTTGTGGATACTGTACCTTAAGAGAGACAACCGATATACCTTTATAATTGGCTGCAATTTTACTTAGATGGGCAATCGCATCTGGTTTATTATTTTCAATCCCAATAATGGCTTTGTCAACCTTAAGCGATTTCATCATAATGGTGATTCCTATAATCAATTCTTCACCCTTTTCGAGCATCAAACGATGATCTGAAGTAAGGTATGGTTCGCATTCAACTCCATTAATAATCAAATATTCAACGGTTTTCCCTTGCGGAACCATGTATTTTACTTGCGTTGGGAAGGTAGCACCACCCATGCCCACTATACCGCAAGCGTGAATACGTTTTACTATTTCCGAAGATTCTAACTTACATTCTTTTATGATCTCAGGAGAACGATCTATGGATTCGTCCCATTCGTCACCTTCCACATCAATAATCACAGATTCACGGCGAAAACCCGATGAGTCGAGAACAGGCTCCACTTTGGCCACTTTTCCTGAAACAGAGGAGTGGATATCTGCGGAGATAAAGGCTTCGCCTTTTGCAATAATTTGACCTACTTTTACAGTATCTCCACGTTTAACCAATGCCTTGGCTGGCACTCCTAAATGTTGAGATAAGGGAAAAACAGCTTTGGTTGGTAAAGGAAATTCTTCAATGGCAGCTTGTGCCGACATTTTATTTTCCAAAGGATGAATACCACCAATTTTAAAGGTTAATAATCCCATTTCAATTCAGTTTTATTGGTTTTATTTAATGCTTTGTTAATTATTACTTGAGGCCTCAAATTCAGCAGTATCAGACTTTGAAATTTCTTTCTCAACCACCAAAAGTTTTTCTTTTGGCTGTGGAGTATTTTTTTCAGTTTCAACTTTTGGAACTCGTGGTTTAAAATTGATTTCGTGAATTGCATCGGTAGGACAAACTTCAACGCATTTACGGCAAAGTGTACATTTTTCGTAGTCGATGTAGGCCAAAAAGTTGTTTACATGAATAGCATCAAAATTACATACCTTGACACAAGCATTACATCCAATACAAGCCACCGTACAATTTAGTTTTGCTAATGGCCCTTTTTCTTCATTCATGCAAGCCACATAAATTCGCTTATCTTTTGGTCCACGATTACGTAACTCTAAAATATTACGCGGACAAGCTAATACGCAGGCATTGCAAGCTACACAATTGTCTTTTACCACCGGTAAATTAGTGATTGGATCCATATACATGGCATCAAAGTTACATGCATCTACACATTCGCCTCCGCCTAAACATCCAAATTGACAACCACCAAGTCCAGCAGTTAGATTAGTCGTAAACGAACAAGTGTGATCTCCATCGTATTCAAACTTAGGAATCGAATTTTTTATCGAACCATTACAGCGTAATACGGCAATTTGAGGCGCTTTTTCTTCAGGTATTAAACCCAAAAGTGGGCCGAGGCTTTTCATCAAATCGTTTCCACCAACAGGGCAAAAGAAACCTTCCATTGTACCAGCTTTTACCATTCCTTCAGCAAAAGCACGGCAACCAGCATAACCACAACCTCCACAATTGGCTTTGGGTAATGCCTCTTCCACTATATCAATTCGAGGATCTTCTATTACTTTAAATTTTTGAGCAATAAAAAAAAGTATTATTGCTGATACAACGCCAATGGCAGACATTGTTATAATTGCATTAATTATCGAACTATCCACTTTTTAACTTTTTAGATTAATAATCATAATTGCATTTGCGAAATTAGAAACTAAAAGTTCGCAAATACCTATTAATATTACATTCAAAGCACAAATATTAAATACAAAACATTGATATTTAATTGTTCAAAAAGAACTATTCAAATGTAATCAAACTACATACATTACGCAAAACGATAGTTTGTTCACAACTAAAAAAATGTTCAGACCTATTTTAAATTTAAAAACATTGAAAAGGACTTGATTACTTAAGCAGAACTGAAATGAATAATAGCATTACTTTATTTTAAAAGAGAAATAGCGCTCCTGTTTTTTTCGAGTTAAATATAAAATCAGGTAATAAGGAATTAAGGTCAATAATGCTAAAAGTCCAGCTACACCCTGATTATCAAATACATTTAAGAATATCATCACGGCAGTAACTAAAACTATAAGTGGATAAACATAGCCTAACAAGACAGCTTGCGTTCCGGCAGATTGCTGGAGTGTAACAAAAACAGTTGCTCCAATCGAATGATTATGGTTTTTGGGTTCAGCTACTTCAATTATTTTTTCTTCAAGATCTGAAGCACTACAACTACCATTTGCTGAACACGAAACACAGGATGCTGTGGAAATAATACGAACATAAATGATCGAATTTTGAATCCGCTCGATGGTGCCAATATGGCTAATTTCATTTTCAATACCGTTACTCATAAGGTTTGATTATAATTCATATTTTCCACTGTTGCGAATATTACTCGGATATCGGCAATTGATGGATTGGCAAAAGTAATTGTTTTTTGAAAAACAGAACACTCCAAACTCAATTATTATCTTACAATGGTTAATGCTAAAATAGTACGAAAATAGTTTTAGGAGGCCTACCCGAATGGATATATTGAATGCATCATCGGTTTTATTTCTTTGGTCAAATGCGTTTGGCTTGATGTATCTCAATTTGAAATTGCTAAAAAGCAAAAAAGGGCCGAAGCCCTTTTGATATGTTTTATTGAATTATAATTCTTTGTGTAAATGTACTCTCCGCCGAATTCAATCTCAAGATATAAACCCCTGGTAACAAATGTGTCGTTTCTAAATTAACTTGGTCTGAATTGAAACTCAATTCTTGGATTCGTTTGCCAGTTATATCAAACAATTCCAATTGAGTATTTTGGTTTTCATTCACTTGAACGGTAATACTTTGACCTGAGGCTATTGGATTTGGATAAACCTTTACTTCCAACAATTTTGCGTTATTAAATGCCTTTGAATCATACTTTTTACTCTTGCCATCAAAGTCAACTTGATTAAGCTTGTAATAAGAAACTCCTTGCAAAGGCTGGGTATCGATCCAACGATATTGTATAAGTTGATTAGAATTTCCTGCAGATTGTACTATTCCCACTACTTCAAAATTTACATTGTCAATCGAACGCAGTATTTCAAAATAATGGCTATTCTTTTCTGAGGCTGTTGACCAAGTGATTAAGGCTTGATTTGAAACATTTTGCAATTCAAAACTTACTAATTCAACAGGAAGAGCACCCGAACTACATACCTCACAAGTAACAGTATTTCCTTTTGAACCACCTCCAGTGGGATCCGTCACCCCATCTGAATGACATAAAGTGCCAGTACCATCCACGCTGCCGGCACCACCTAAACTACCATCTACAAATAAATTTCCATTGTTATGCACAGCACTTACATTATAAAAAGAACTTTCAAAATGGATTACACCATTATTAGTTATAGTTCCTTTATTGGTGCCAGAACCTGTAACGACAATACTACCACTATTGGTAATGCTGGTTCCCCAATCTGAGAATAAAGCACCTGTAATTTCGGTATTTCCATCAAGTGACATAGAACCACGATTATTCATATTACCAGCAACGGTGAAATCTCCATTCACGGTCATGGTATTTCCCCAGTCGTTAAGTATTGAACCTCCTACATGCAAATCTCCAGCTACACTCAGTATTCCATTATTGGTAATTCCTGCTCCAACAGTAACATTCCCACTTTGGGAAAAAATTGCATCCACCAACATACTGCCTCCAATTTCAATACTTCCACTTCCAGTAAAACTGTTGTATGATGTAAAATTACCACCTACTTCAAGGGTAGTATTATTGATAAAATAAGCACTCCATCCTCCATAGAAAGTAGTTCCTACCGTCATCGATCCATTATTGGTAAATGTACCTTGGTTCATAGAAAAACTTTGGCTTATGTCAATGGCACCATTGTTAACTATCGTAAAGTTGCTGTAATTAAATGTTAGGTTTTTTACTTCAATGGTTCCATTATTGGTAAGAGTTCCTTCATCAAAAGTCATATTCTTAGTAGTAATATAAGAACCTGTGGAAGTGATAATCCAATTTCCGTAAGCAGTAAGATTGGCTGTATTAGTTACAGCGTGTTGAATTATCAACGTATCCGTTGATCCCCATGACAAATTAGGCTTTGAAGGACTCCATGTATTCTTATTGGTGAAACTACCATTGGCTATGGTAGTATATACCGTAGCATTTGATGTCATTGCAAATAAAATAATAAAACTAAATACTAAAAATTTCATTTTAAAACAATTTAAGATTGACCACCCCCTTCAATAACCATGCCTAAACCCCAATATCAATATGTTAAAAAATTAAAATAAATTTTTAGGAATTAAAAACCCAATAATGAACCCAATTGAAAAACCAAAAGAGAAGCTAAATACGCCAAAGCAGTTGTATATGTAGCCGAAAAAATTGCCCACTTCCAACTCCCTGATTCTCTTCTAATTGCAGCTATTGTAGCCAAGCATGGAAAATAAAACAAAACAAATATTAAGAAGCTAAATGCCACCAGAGGGGTGTAGATTAATTGCCCCTTCTTTGGGCCTGAGGTATAAGTGGTTTCTTGCAATTTTTTCTTCAATGAAAGTTGCTCGTCTCTTAAGCCTGTGTCAAATTGGTAAAGTACTCCCATTGTTGAAATTACAATTTCTTTTGCTGCCATTCCACTGATGAGACTCACCCCTATTTTCCAATCAAATCCTAAAGGTGCAATGGTGGGTTCAATGGCTTTTCCGATGCGTCCCATATAGCTATTTTCCTGTTGTGAGGAACGCATTTCGGAAATAAGACTTTGTTCCATACTTGATTTTAATATCAAAATTGAATCTTGAGAAAGTCCAGTATTTTCAACACTTTTAAAGTGAAGTTCAACTTTTGATTTGATGTCTTTCTCCGAGCTCTTTGCCATGGGAAAATAGGTAACGGTCCACATAATCAATGATGCAACCAAAATAATTCCTCCCATTTTTTTAAGATACATCATGGCTTTAAACCACATATGTTTAACGATACTAAAGGCTGTAGGAGTCCGATAGGGAGGCAACTCCATTACAAATGGAAATTCTTTAGCTTTGAGCAAAGTTTTCTTAAATATCAAAGCCATGATTGCTGCCATGGCAATTCCTAAGGTATAAATCAAGAAAAGCATGCTTCCTGGATGGTCTGGGAAAAAAGCACTGATAATCAATACATATACTGGCAATCGAGCACTGCACGACATGAATGGATTGATCAGCATGGTTACCAATCTATCGTTTCGGCCCTCAATAGTTCTTGTTGCCATAATCGCAGGTACATTGCAGCCAAAACCCATCAAAAGTGGAATAAAACTGCGTCCATGAAGGCCCACCTTATGCATAAGCTTGTCCACAATGAATGCCACTCTGGCCATATAGCCAGTATCTTCCATCAATGAGATAAAGAAGAAGAGAATCAAAATATTGGGAAGAAAGCTTATCACACTTCCTACTCCACCCACAATGCCATCCACTATCAAATCTCGTAAAATACCTTCAGGTAGATTATGACTCAAAAAATGCGAAAACAATCCAACCCCTTGATCAATCCATTGCTGTGGATAACTCCCTATGAAAAATGTAGCTTGAAACATAATCCACATAAAGAAAATGAAAAGTGGAAAACCATAAATCCTATCGGTCATAAATGAGTCAATGGCCTTGGTAAAGTCGCGTCTATCGATTCTATTTCCGGCCCTAAAAGTTTCCTTTAGCGCACCATGAATGAATCCATATTTGGCATTGGTGAAGGCAGCTTCAGGACTTTCATTCAGATCGCGATATAGGTTGCTCTTTTCGATAGTCCTGAGTTCATTAATTCTATGGAAATTGCTACACTTTTCAATTTTAGATAAAGCATCTGTATCTCCTTCAAGCACTTTTATAGCTAAAAAGCGACTTGAAATGCGATCGGTTAAATCGGAATTTTCAGGTTTACGTATTTCAGTCTGAAGGTTTTTAATACCTTTTTCAAGAACATTACCATAATTAATGTGAATATGTCTTTCAACAGGATTTCGGTCTTCGAACACATCCACAGCCACATCGAAGAGTTCCTTTATCCCCATTTTTTTTACACCCGAAGTACGAACAAGAGGCACTCCCAACATGGCCGAAAAGGTTTTATCATCCAATTTATCATGTCGCTTTTCAAGTTCGTCCGACATATTCAAAGCCATCACCAGCCTAATATCTAAATCGATAAGTTGAGTGGTGAGATAAAGATTTCGTTCTAGAGCCGAGGCATCCACCACATTGATTACCACATCGGGCATTTCATCAAAAATGTAGTTTCTAACATATAATTCTTCAGGAGTGAGGGTGGTAAGAGAATAAGTACCTGGTAAATCCACTATAGTTATAAGGTATTCACCATGTTTAAATTCTGCCAATTTAGCTCCAACAGTAACGCCACTGTAATTGCCCACGTGCTCGTGCATTCCTGAAACCTGATTGAACAGCGTGGTTTTGCCGCAATTGGGATTTCCAATAAGGGCAACATTGATATTTTTAAGAAGATTGGTTCGAGTTTTTAAATTGGAATCCTCAATCAAAGTTCCATTGAAATCTAAGTTGTAATGCTCCAGTAAATCCGTTGTAACTACCTCAATTTGCGAAGCTTCTGCAATACGTAAGGATACCAAATAGCCCATGATAGCGTATTCAATAGGATCCATTAAAGGGGCTCGCTTTACCACCCTAACTTCTTTGCCCTGCACAAAACCCATCTCCATAATTCTACGGCGAAAAGCTCCCCTACCCTTAACCTTAACAATAATTACTGAACTACCCTCTTCAATATCACTTAGATGCATCATAATTTTATCAATTCAAGTTTAAAAAATGCACGCAAAAATAGTTAACCCTTCCTTTATTTATATCCCTATATGTTACGATTTTTAAGTAATGTAGTTTGAGTTGAATTAATCCCTATTCTTCTGCCAAATTAAGGCAGGGCATTTCTTTTGTTAATCATTCAATTGGTATAGTTCCATGATTCAATAAAAATGGATAACCACAAGATTATGTTAAACGTAAAATTGAAATCACTAATTTTGCAACCCGATATTCTTCGGGGTGTAGCGCAGCCCGGTAGCGCGCTTCGTTCGGGACGAAGAGGCCGTAGGTTCGAATCCTATCACCCCGAC
>DZDC01000191.1 GCA_022736595.1 Draconibacterium orientale
AGAAAAATACTTGCCTTTTTGCTGGCTTTCTACTTTTTAGTGGTGAGTTCTGGCTTTATGGTTTCTTTTCACTTCTGTGAAGGTGTTCTTTCGGATGTGGCTTTTTTTAACCAAACGGCTCAATGCGATCACGATCAATGCTCTTCTAATGCCGTTGAAAGAGCTTGCTGTAACGTACCTGATGAACCAAGCCACGCCTCCTATTGTGATTTGAACCATTGTTGCACCAATACTGAGATTTATGTTCAAGTGCAAACGGAAGCTGAGGTAATAAGCATTACCCAAATTAATGTGCCTACATTTATTTGTCTTTTAGGCGGTGGAATTCAGAACTTAATTGTAAAACCCGACCCTCAAACGCAACCCGGAGGAAGCAATGAATTTGTTCCGTCAAGCACAGAACCCTACCTGCGCTTTCATCAATTGTTGTTTTACGCTTAAATTTTTTCAAAATTCAGTTTTATAACGCCTCGTTTTGTACTTGGCACTAATGCTCTATTTTATAATTATTTAAACTTAAAACGATGAAAACTTTCCTATTATTTTTATTCTTTGCCATTATTGGCATTCAACTATTTAGTTTTAAAAACCAGGCTCCTTCTGGTAAAAACGTGATAGTAACTGATACCATTCATGTTGAAGGAAATTGCAATATGTGTAAAGAACGCATTGAGAATGCAGCCCTGATTAAAGGGGTTAAAAAAGCAGAATGGAATAAACAGAATGATCTTCTCATAGTAATATATGATTCTTCAAAAACGACAGTGGAGTTGATTCAAAAATCGATTGCCGAGGCTGGCCATGACACCCCTCTATTTAAAGCATCTGACGACGTTTACAATCGACTACCCAAATGTTGTTTATACCGCGAGGAAGGAGCTCATACTCACTAATGAAAAAGCTATTTCTTTTAGGAGTTCTTTTTAGCTTAACGGTATCGGTGCTAAAAGGACAAATCAACATGCTCCATGGGAAGGTATCGAGCCAAAGCGGCAATACAAAAGAAGTTTTAGCAGGAGCTAATCTTTTGTGGAAAGGAACCCAACTGGGGACAATAAGTGATGTCAATGGAAATTTTAGTTTGCAACGAACTCCTTTTACCGATACATTGGTGGTGAGTTATATTAGTTATCAAACCCTGCAAATAAAAGTATTGCCAACGCAACAGGGGCTCAATTTGCATTTGACAGCAGGTACTGAAATCGAAGGAGCCACCATAAGTATAAGGCAAAAAACCACCACAGTAAGTCATTTCGACCTAATTAAGTCAGAAAATCTTGGAGAACATGAGCTGGGCAAAGCAGCTTGTTGCAATTTGAGCGAGAGTTTTGAAACCACTCCCAATGTGGACGTGAGTGTTACCGATGCGGTTACGGGCACACGTCAAATTCAACTGTTGGGCCTTGCTGGGCCTTATAGCTTGATGACCAAGGAAAACATTCCTGATATCAGGGGATTGTCAGCTATCTTTGGAATGGGTTTTATCCCTGGAACGTGGATAAAAAGCATTCAATTAATTCAAGGAACTGGCTCCGTTGCCAATGGTTTTGAAAGCATTGCTGGACAAATTAATACGGAGCTTGAGAAACCACAAAGTACTGATAAAGTGCTTTTTAATCTGTATTTTAATTCGGAATTAAGCTCCGAAATGAATCTTCATTTTAGACTTCCGATTTCGAAACAGTGGAAAAGTTCGTGGCTTATTCATGCGAAGTACAACTTTATGAAGCAAGATCAAAATCATGATGGGTTTGTGGATATGCCGCTGCAAAAAAATATGGCATTGATGAATCGCTATGAATGGGAAAATAGTCGCAATTTACACTTTGAATTTGGTGGAAGATTGGTGGTGCAAAATGCTCAAGGGGGACAAATGAGTTTTGAGAAAGGTCAGTTGATAGACACTTTACATCCGTGGGGAATGACGCAAGAGATTAGAAAAATTGATGGCTGGCTTAAACTTGGAAAGGTGAATAAAATAAAGCCTTGGCAAAGCTCGGCCATTCAATTGGCAGGAGGTGTTTTTGATCTTAATTCGGGTTATGGTTTGCTTACCTACCAAGGTCATCAAAACAACATTTATTTGAATTTTATCCATCTCAATCGAATAGTGAACGAAAAGAATGAAATTAAAGCTGGATTTAGTTTTCAATACGATCAATTTCATGAGAAATTGAATAGTGAGTATTTCGATAGGGACGAAATTGTTGCGGGGGCATATTCAGAATATACCTTTAAGCCTACATCAAAGGTGGGTGTTGTGGGGGGGCTACGAGCCGATTATCATAATCAATATCAATTGTTTTACACAGGGCGACTGCACTTAAGGTATGAACTTTTTAAACGTTCTGTTTTGCGTGTTTCGGTGGGAAATGGTCTGCGAACAGCTAATATTTTAGCGGAGCATCAATCGGTGTTTGCAAGTTCTAGAAGCATTATTATTCATCAAGATGGGTCAAACTATGGCTATGGATTACGACCCGAACGTGCTTTAAACTATGGCATCAACCTCACTCAAACGTTTACTCTTGATTATCGCGAAGGACGTGTTTCTGCTGCTTTTTATCGAACCCAATTTGTCGATCAGTCGGTTTTTGACATGGATGTAAGTAGGCATGAGGTGCACTTCTATAATCTTCAAGGGCAATCCTACTCAAATAGTTTTCAAGTGCAACTTGATTACGAAATCATTCCTCGTTTTGATGTTCGCCTTGCTTATCGAATTTACGACGTTAAAACCAGCTACGCTATGGCATTGCTTCAGCAACCTTTACTTTCTCGGCAACGAGGGTTTCTAAACTTAGCCTATTCAAGTCGGAAGCATTGGAAGTTTGATGTAACCCTTAATCTTCAAGGCGAAAAACGGCTCCCACTTTCGCTAGATGAGCACGCAGTTGAAAGCTCCTATCATCAGAGCCCGGCCTATGCTTTAGTAAATGCTCATATTAGTAAGAATTGGAATCAAAAATGGGAAGTGTATGTGGGTGGTGAAAACTTAACTAACTATACTCAATCTTCGCCCATAGTGAGCGCTGATAAACCGTATGGAGATGATTTTGATGCTTC
>DZDC01000057.1 GCA_022736595.1 Draconibacterium orientale
AAAATATTGTCATCGCTGTTGTTGATCTAGGCTTATCCATTTCAGTTATGTACCAACATAAATATTTAGTATACCGTGGCATATTTTCAAATTTCATGATTGTCTCCTTATTATTTTGCATAGAAACTTTGAATGAAATTTAAGACCTGTTTTTTTTTCAACTCTTAAATAAATTCTTTCACCTTCTGATGTTTTATCCCCAATTACAGTATTATCAAATAGAACTAGCATTTTAATCCCCTTTTTGTTTAGTATTTTCTTTTTCCTCATTGTCTATTTCTTCTTGACAGTCAGGACAAATACAAGGATGATCTTTATCTTCTTTGTACCACTTACCGCATTCTATACAGTTATTCAGAGCCATGATTTACTCTTTTCTTTTAAACTGCATTGCCCATTCTAACCAAATGTCTTTAGCTTCTTGGCGGTTTAAATCAAATTGTTCTTGTAAGTAAATTGCACCCTCGAACATATTGACTTTACCTGAGTCCCGTAGTTCGTTAAGAAATATAAAACACTCGATATGTTCCATTACTGGCACTCTTCTGATGTTTTCTACAGTTTCCATTTTAGTTTTCCTTCTTTTTATATGCTGCTAGAATTTGAACTACCCGATACATCAAGTCTGTATCGTTAAGTATATTTTTATTCAATAAAACAGCTTGATACAAATCAGCACCCTCATAATAAAATGAATTAATACCGTTTTCAAGTTCGGCATCAATGCTTGATATTCTATCTTTTAGCTCTTCATTTTCTTCTTTTAACTCTTCATTTTCTTTCTCTAATTCGTTATACATTTCGACAATATTATCAAGCTCTACGGTCTTTTTAGTCATGATGTTATCCCCCTTTAGTATTTTGTATGCTGCTTTATAAGCTCTTGAGTCAATTTGTTAATCGTTTGAGTGTTTAATTCTCTTTTTTTTGTCCGCATTGATTTTTAAAAATACAGGACAATTTTGATTATCTTTACAGAAGAAGGCGCAACTCACAACTTCAACCCAATAACCTTGATCATCTTTTTTTCTTTTAGCGCATGTTTCAGGTGGATTTTTCATCCACGGGCCAAACGGTCCTTCAGGCAATTTACGTCTGGGTTGCATTTTTAAAATCTCATCTACTTCAATCAAATTTGCTTTTCGTCTTTCAATTCTGGCCATTTCACTCTCTCCCAATTTGATTTAGTAAATCGTCTAACAAGTTGCTTTCAGAATCAACTTCACTTCCATCTAATACGGATGTTACAATCCTTTGCTTTTTATCTAACATTAAAGCAATATCTTCTTCAATTGTATCCGCTGCCAAAAGATAATAAGCGTTTACACAATCGGCAGTTTGTCCAATACGATGCACCCGATCTTCAGCTTGTCTGTGTAAAGACGGTCTAAATTCAAGTTCTAAAAAACACGTTGCGGATGAAGCTGTTAGTGTTAATCCTACCCCTGCTGCAACAATATTTCCTACAAATAATTTAATCTTTGGATTATTTTGAAAAGCTTCTACAGCATCGTTTCGTTTTGGACCTTTTACGCTTCCGTCCACTTTTACTGACCAAGATTTAAATTCGTTATAGACTGTATCTAACACCCAAGTATGAGTACAAAATACAACTAATTTTTTTCCGCTTTCAAGATAATTTTCGATCCAATTTAAACAAGAGTCCAATTTGCCTTTAATACACAATTGTTTTAATTCGTTCATTTTAGCCAAAGCTTCAATTTTACTCGCTTGCTCAGCTTTAATCAAACCCTTGTTTTCTTTAACCCATTGTATAAAATTCTTTTCAGCTTTTTTGTATTCCGATTTGTTATCAATTTCAATAGGTATAACGGATCGAATCTTTTCAGGTAGATCTTTTAAAACATCGGATTTTAAACGTCTGATCATAACGTCTTTTAATTTGATGAACAATTCATCAATATGGCTGGCTCCTTTAAAAGACCAACCAAAACCATTACGAATTGGATTACAATAGCGTTGACAGAATTTCCAACGGGATGGAAATAGTTTTTTATCAACAAGATTTATAACTGTATACGCTTCTTCAGGTCTGTTCTCAATCAATGTTCCGGTTAATGCTATGAACTTTGGACACCCTTTGACCAACATGGATACAGCTTTAGTTCTATTTGCCGATTGAGATTTTAAATAATGACTTTCATCAGAAATTATACATTGCATTTTTATTTTTAATAATTCAAAAACCCAAGATTCTACGATATCATAATTGATGATAAATATTCCAGTATCGGACATTTTACAAGGCGTTAATACTAAACGTCCAGAACCTTTAACGGAAACTTCTTCAATTGATTTCTTTTTTCTTCCAGACAGTATGTAGACTTGATTTTCATCTCTTTTAGCAGTCCACATAAATATCTCTTTAGCCCAATTGAGCTTTAGACTTGCCGGACAAATAATCAAAGCAGGTCTAACTTCTAAATGTAATTGCAGATAACCCAGCGCTTGAGCCGTTTTCCCAAGTCCCATATCGTCACCAAGAATAGCTCTGCCGTTTCTACTTTCAATGAAAGACACTCCATCTTTTTGATATGGAAACAATTCCTTTTCAAGACCGACTATTGTTACATCCTTTAACACCTTTACCGGCGTTTCATATAGCGGTGTGGGTATGGGTATGGGTTGTCGTTTTAAAATGCTTTTAGGTGGCGATTTAGTCACTTTATCGCCATTCATATATACTTTTAGCTTTGCTAAATTCTTCATAATCCCTTCTTTCGTGAAGATATTATACTCTTTAAAGGCTTTAAAGTATACGAAAAAAGCCCCACCCAGAATCAATAACTTGACTCTAAGCGGGGTTTGTTTTAACGTATAAAAGTATAGGTTAATTTGATATCACCATGAATAATCTGAAAAGCAATTTCAGACAAAAACAATACTTCGGATTTTTTAGGCCAATCACACCAAGAAAATTCACCGGCATTTTTTTTGCTGTCAAAACCGAAACTGTTTGATTGAACTACACCACACCGCCTTTCACCCATATCGGATGTTTTACAAGCATGAGCTTCCCACAAGGTGTGCCAGACTGAACCAACAACCATTTTCCTTTTAATATCGGCAATCGTTTTCATACATTTCTCCTTCCAAGTTTATTGTAACATTCCGCCCTTTGTAATGAATTTTTTAGCCATGGTTTGTTCTCCTTTTTAGTGGACCACCAGCTTCAAAATGATAAAACCTACAATTAGAAACAAAATTAGTTCGTCCATATTAATACCGCCTATAAAGTTTTTTACAAAACAATTTCCACGCTGTCGATTTAAACCATTTCATCCAAATGATATACTGGCAAACTTCCATTGGGGCATAATCTTCCATCAGGTTGGCGTCCAATACACCTTCTAACATAGAATCTCTTGAGCATGACGATTCTCCACTAGCTTCAAGCTAATCTCTACCAACCTGATGCCAAGTGGTATTTATTGCCTTCAACGCTTTTTGATTCATTTCTTCTGTTACTACAAGAAATGAACCCTTGTTTACATCATACATGTTTGGCATCATATTTCCCCTTTCATTGGGTTTGGTGATTCTATGGGGTGTCTAGCCAATAGGTTGGACACCCGAACAACCATCAAAACCTTTTGTACATCTCAGTCACTTCACCAAATGGCGGTAAACCATAATATGAATCATAATATGACGCTTGGCTGGTTTTGATCCATAGAACCGGATAATCCGGTTCTGGACCATAATCTTTACATTGGAGGTCTGTTAAATAAACAACAGCCAACGGTGTTTCATCCAGATTGTTTACATGCTCAAACAATGGACTGAACTTTGTTCCTCCACCACCGTGCGCTTCCAATTTCACTGGCATGTCTTCGCGGCTGTAATCTTCAGTGTGTCGGACTTCAGTATCAATATGGACAACGTGTAAGGTGGTGTTGTACATACTCAATATCTCTTCCATCTCTGATGCGAATTGCTTCAGGTCTGATTGAGTTATTGAACCAGATGTATCAATGGCTATAATCAAAGGTGGCAATGTTTCGGTGTATAGACTGGGAAGAATGAAACCTGTATGAGTATACCGGCTGTTTGGTCTTTTCCAAGTGTAGTCATCGCGGCATAGTTCTGATATAAATCGCTGCAAAACTTCTTTCCAGTCCACTTTTGAATCTACAAGATCTTCAACCATTACTTTAGCATAGCCTGGCATCTTGCCAGCTTGTTCGGCATGAGCTTCAGCCATAGCTATGGCTTGCTTCCATTCTTGCTCATTTGCGGATTTGACGTCAGCCTCACCATCTGGATAATCCCTGACTTCACCGCAGCCGCCTTCAATTTCACCCGATTCATTTTGGCTGTCAGAATCTTCGTCACTTGCATTGCCGGATTTGCCATCTCTGTCACTTTCGTTTTCGGTCTGGGTATCGGTCTGGGTATCGCCTTGCTTTTTGTTATCCGGTGTGTTTCCGGCATCGTCTGACTGTTGATTGTCTTGCTCTTTGTTCTCATTTTTATCCGATTTGTCATTTCGCTGCGGTTCTTGTTCTTTTTCACCTTTGAGGATGCCAAATATTTCGTCAGCTGACTTGTCCTCAAGATCTTTGCGATATAACGCCCAACTTGGAACTGCATAACCCGATTTTTTTAGCATTGCGTTCACTGCATAGTCACACGCAACATTCCAGTCTTTTATATCTCTGCCATCGCGTCTCAAATGATGGAGCATTGCACAATGACCACCTGCTTCATGCATGATAGCAAACTTGAGCAAAGGCATATCGCATTCCAAAACAAAGTCTGGACCATAACCCAATGTTTTACCATCTGTCCACATAGTGGAGCATTTCATATCCTCTTTTAAGGTGAGTTTCAACGCCAACTCACCAAAGAATGGCGCGTCAACCAACATCGCTGAACGTGCCTGCCTCATCTTCATCAATGCTTCAGTGTTCATAGCATTCTCCTTTTAGGTTTTTGACTACCCAATCAGGTACCCCTGTATGATGAGGCACCCTGTTCAATATTCAAAAACTAGCAGTATTCGTCCATCTGGTTCAGAATAGCTTTAGCTTCGTTCGCTGCCACGTTCCTGGCACTAACGTCAGACCTTAATGCTTTTGGATCCAAAGTACAGATTTTGGTTTCAATCACTTTGCGGGTGTAATCCAGCTTTGAATCCCCACTGATATTGAGCTTAGGAACCATATCCATAAGATCTGTCACCTTATGGATCAAAGAGTCATGAAAATTGTAATCTGGCTTTTTGAAGGTATCTAAAACCTCAGTCATTAATTCCCGCACTCTTTTGTAAAGGTCATCCATAGCACCTTTTTCAGCAGTCAAATACCTGTCTTCAATTTGCTTTTCAATTTCTTGAATTGCATCTTCAGATAGAGTAGTGATCCTGAAATCAGCTTTCATTGGTATGGGCATGATTTGAACATCAAACTTATATTTGGATGTGATATCTGTAGGATAGTCATGTGGATCAAACAAACCACCTTGATCCACATGACCACCCAATGCAATCTGTGCTTCCTGACGGATTGCATCATAATTGGATTCCACCACTTTGACTTCCGTCATGACGTCATCCTTCAAGGTGCGCATTACCGACATGAATTCAGTGTACATAGCAGATGAAAGGATGCGCATTCCATCGTCTGTCCAGGGCAGCGTTTTGCTGAGGTAATAGTTGTAAGCATAGTCCAATTTACTATTGATTATTTTCAATGCGTTCTTTGCAGTGAGCGCTTTTGTTACCTGTGTTTGACCATGTTCTATTTTAAACTTGCTTTCAATCTCTTTACCCGCCAACTTGTCCTTTTTGCGTGCAGACCACCTACCTTGGCTGAACTTTACCAACATTGCCTTTTCTTCCAAACTACCTGTCATCAAATTGCGTCCTGGTCTGGCCATTTTATTGCCTCCTTTTGTCGCTTTGCGGCTTGTTTGTGGTGATTCTATAGGGTGATCAAAGCCTGAACCTTGATCACCCGAACAACCATCACTTCCAATAAGCTTGCATTTTAGTACGATATGCGATGTAATTGGGCGTTTCGGTTATTGATTTGTCTCTGCGCTCTGCCAACGTCATCATCATTATACCAGGCTCATCTCCAAGTCGTTCAGCAAACTTAATAACCATGTCCATATTCTGCTTTGTGGCTTTACGGCTCATAAACAATGCTGCAGCGTAAATGACTGATGGTTCGGATGGAATTGGAGCATTCAGTGGATCAAGCATCAAAGTATGTATCTGTTGTCTGATTGGTCTGAATCCCAAAAACTCAGTAGCAAATGCATCCCCAACAATACCGCGATATGCATCAAATTCAAGGTGAGTTGGAAGATTACGATCAACCTTGCGGGCAAGTGCTGCAACTGTTCTTGGACTTGGGGTGTTTATCAAGTCATTTGTGGCTTTGAAATTGTGAAGCATTCCAGCTTTAAATTTGGTGAAAGCAATAACATCGATGTTCAAACCAGCGTCAATGGCCCACTCGCGCCATGCATCTTCATCAACGTCCAACTGAAAAATGCCACCTGTAAACCTGGATTTTACAGGTTCAAGCAAACCGTTTACACCGGCCTTGTCTTCACGCCTATTAGTGGCTGCAACAAAAGTGATGTGCTGAGAAATCTTTTTACCGTTGATTTCTCTGGCCAATAACAACTGCATCAATGCTGCCTGTACTGACATTGGAGCTTGACCAATGTCATCAATGAAACAGACTGTCAAACGTGTGGCCTCAATCAATTTTCTTAATTCTCCATAAGCCAAAAATTCAGCCAAACCGTCAACAACTGCCGGCAAACCTTTAGCATCTGTTGGATCCATGACAACCGGATGCATAACTATCGAGTCTGCTGCTGCTTTAGTACAAGCTTGAGTGACTACATCAGATTTGCCAACCCCTGGTGCTCCAGTGATCAAAACTGGTTCGCGGGCATCAATTGCGTCTGCTAAAATTACAGCCAAGTCTTTTGCGTTCATGACGTTCTCCTTTTCTTGGGTTTGTGGTGATTCTATGAGACACCGCACTCATAATACGGTGTCTGAACAATCATCCAAACTATTCTGCTGCAAGTTTAGTTTCTGGTTCTGGAATGACGGTATCAGTTTTGATCAAGCAATCATTAACGATGGTGTACAGATCCAAAGCAATCAGACCAGGAACCACAGTGGACTGATACCACTTTGCTTCTTTGATGTTAGTTGGTTTGTTGTTGGCTTTCATGAAAAGTTTGTCCGCAACGGTCAGCAGTTTTTCAAGGTTGGTTTCACCTGACTTGACTGCGTCAGCGAATGCATTAGCGCGAGTGTACTTTACTTCAGACTTGGTTTTGGCTGTAGTTTTGACAACCTTGCCTTTTTCATCCTTGACCACTGGAGCTGGTTTCAAAGGAATGAGAACACCCAAAGCGGTGAATACTGCTTTGGCATCGTCATCAAAAGGTACAAAGTTTTCATCGTTGTCATCGAATTCAAAGTCACTTGCTTCCAGCTGCGCACCATTGTTAACAATGGTGGCTTTCAGTTGTTCGTCAGTCAAACCGTTTTTAGTTGCGGCTTTGAGGTTGATCATCTCTTCGGGCTCATAACTGAAGATGACGTTCATTTGCTTGGCAGTGCTGATCATTTGAGTGCGGGTGATTGCGTCCATGATGTTCTCCTCATTGTTGTCTTCCAGGTTGATGATAATTTCTGCGGGCGGGTCAGGTGGTTGATTGTTCTTAGTTATTAACTCTTCATTGATGATGGCCAATTCTGTTTTTAGCGTTCATTTTGTTTCTCCTTTAGTTGATGATGGTGAACAATAACATCCCTGATTGCCTTTAGCGGAACAACTGCAAACCAAACATAAAGAACCATCCGGCAATAAGAATGCCAGACAGCCACAACTCAAATTTGCTGTACATGCGTGCAATCTCCTTTCAATGGTTGTTAGATTACCCCAACAACCATTTAGTTCAGATAAAACCAACCAAATGAAACAGAATATCCTTTTGCCTTTAGCATTGCGTTTTCAAGGTTTGGTTCCACTGCGATCAAGTCGTGATCATCCACCAAAACCAAATATTGTCCACTTGCCGATATGCGGATTGTTGCCATGATCCACCTCCATTGGGTTTTGTACTACCAATTAGCCCGTCAACTTTGTATTTATTGGAGTTGACGGGCTTCAGATATTACAAACTTCCATTTTTATTGCTATTGCTTGGCGTCACGTTCCGTTTATCCCAACGAAAATGGGAACCGTCAGTCTTTTGACTCGTAAATTTCATTAAATAGTGTATCTCGCGACAGTCTATTAATGTAAAGTGTTTGTCTATTTGACTTCAAACCTTATAAACTTGGCTTATGCCCATTAAAACCAACAAATTACCAGGATTGGAGTCGTAAAGTCCAATTAATCTGGATCAGAAGTGGAACGGGTCAGCGTCAGAGTGGATATAAAGGTGGTTTATAAAAGTAAATTGGTCTAAAACCTGTACCCCTTTGGAATTTGACGCGCCAATAGCGCCAATTTCCCACAGTTAGTGGGCGGGAATGGTCGGGATATTCAGTAAAGCCTAGAAGTTATTGGAGTGAAGGAGTGTCAAGTTTTCGGAAGTAGCCAATTCTTTGGCTTTCTTTGGCTCTTCGGCACTATCTTCCAGTAAAACCTGGACTAGTGAACCTATTCATTCGCGTATTTCCATTAAACTATGGAACCGCTTACCATATTGTGACCTTGCCCCCACTAAATAGTGGTTTCAAGCCTCTTTTTGCCGGTAGTGCCCAGTAAAACTGGGACTTATTGCCTATTATCCGGTGGCTCTTGTGGCCGTTATTGGGTTTGTGCTACCCCTTTTGTTGGATTTCCACAGTATTGTGGATTCGTGCTATATTGTCGTTTTTTCTTTGATTTATACTCTTTTCCATTAGATAAGTAAAACCCATATTTTATCCACTATAACGGGATAAGATATCGTTTAAAGCCATTAAGTAATGGGTATAATTATTTTTTTCCATTTATAAAAATAATTTTAAAGTGGATATAATTCCAAGATAATGTGGAATCTAGCAAATAGGCAAATAATGTAAAATCCAGGATTCCATCGGATATGGAATTAAAGTGGTATCCAATATCAGTAGGTGCATTTGCTATCCGATATCGGATAGCAAATTAAATAAAATACCCATTTCTACATATCCGTTGTTCTATATAAGCTATTTTTATATATCTACGCATAGTAGAAGCCAGACTTATATATGCGACACGTTAAAAGCCACGATATTCGATAATGGGCAATATTGTGGATATATAAAAATGTGATGAAATACTTATATATGAATAAACGAGTATATGGATAATGTACCATAAATAAAATTATATATATGGATAACAATGTATAGGTATATCTAAAATTGGATAAACCAATAATTGGATATATATGAATGACGATATAATAATGTCCATGAATGGGTACTATCGCCACCCGTTCTATTCGATATAGCAGAAGTTTCATGCATAATGCAATCATCCAATATCACTTGATCAATGGTTTGATTGCCCCTAGATAACGCAATAATAGATAAGCAATCCTACACACCGGTATGGTGTTAGGACACTCCACACCCCATACCTGGATATTACGCTAGGTATAGTCGTCATATGGAGAGTGGGGGGGTTGCCCACAAAATAGAATATGCAAATTTTAAAATGCAATATAGGGGGGGGGTGCAATGCAAATAATTATTTGGTGGGAAGTATGGATTTTAACGATGCGTAAAGATTTAACCACGCTATAGCAATACCAGGAATACGATTAGTATTATTTTCCCATTGACGCCATGTTGCATAAGGGGTATTTGCAAACTTTGCAGTTTCTGCCATAGTTAATCCAGTTTTTTCTCTCAATAGAGTTAGTGCATTTTTCTTCATGCATATATCTCATTTCTTCTTATTAAGAAACTTTCCCCACAGGTATACTTCTTAATAAGAAGAAAGTCAATATTTTTTCTTTTATTTATGATATTTTTAGAATATAGTAGCAATACCATAAAACGAAAAGAGGTATTATGCATGGCTAGAATTATAAATAATATTAATGCAGCTAGTGAGAAAAAAAAGAGAACCCCTGAAGGCGGAAGAATAAAATATGGTCAACCTATAGGAAGACATAAGCATACAGTTCCTAAAGTTGCGATAAGAACTATACCGACAAGAGTTAATAAATTGATTGTTAAAAAAGAACCTGGAAAAATAAGTCCAGAGGTATATGATCACCAACGATTTCCGCATATAGCTGAAACTTTATGCAGAGAATACGGAATGGATAAACAACAATTAGCAGATATTTTTGGAGTTTCATATCCATGCATAAGTAAATGGTGTACAATGCATAAGGAATTTGCCGATGCAGTAAAAAGAGGTAGAGATGATTTTGACGGAATTAAAGTAGAAAATGCATTATTAAAACGTGCATTGGGTTATTCATATAAAGAAAGAACTATCAGAACGGTAAAAGTAAAAGCTAAAAATAAATATGACGATTTTGAAATCCTAATTCCAGCAGAAGAAATTGTTATTTCAGAAAAAGAGATGGCAGCAGATGTTCGGGCAATAACTTTTTGGTTGACTAACCGTCAAAAAGAAAGATGGCAAATGATAACTACCGTCAATGCAAATATTAATGCCAAAACGGAACATGTCAAAAAAACTCTAAATGTCACTGCAGATTTGAGCAAAATGGATGTGGGTCAATTAAAAGCATTGAAAGAAATGGTTGCATTGCAAGACGATGGAAAATCAATAGAAAGCGACCCAGAGATAGATATGATCCCGTTCTTAGAAACTGCCGCAACTTTAATAGAATAAAATAGAAATTAAGTGGGAAAACATTGCCGTAGAAGCATTTTTATTACGAAAGGGTAGATAGCCTTTAGATTATTAGTTGTTAAACGGTCTAAGGGCTATTTTTAAATAGATACTCCTATTTTCTTCAATTCAATAGTCATCCACGACGAATAACCATAACTTTTCATTGCACGAAATACTTTAGCCACTACTGCTAATTTATATTCAATTGCTTCTTCCCAATCAACTTGTTTTAATTTTGTTTTCATTCTTCTCTCTCCCTGCATCTAGCTTCCATAACTCGTTCATCAGTGAATAAATTCCAATTTGAATCAGAACCACTATCCCGTAAAACGGGAGATGATAAAAAGTATTGCACTATTTTAAAAATACGGTTATCATCAAAATCAGACATATGTTCTTCTATGACAGACAAACCTTTTATCATTTGTTCATCCGCAACACTTGGATGCTCTCCGTTTACGGACTCAAATTGATCAAAAAAATAAGCAGCTATTGATTCACTTCGTGTTTTAGCGGGTTGAGTTTTTATTTTGTTGAAAATTTTAAAAGATTTTATGGGAATTTTAACATCCGTCCCGCCGAGGGACGGCTTTATAGGCTTTATATGACTCTCTTTAATACTGACTCTCTTACTAGCACAAGTAAAATTTACTTGTCTGGAGAAGTAAAATTTACTTCTCCATAATTTACAATTTTCAAATACCTCGTGCCATGCAAAGAAATATTTATTTCTAAAATGTTTTATACGTTCAATACCAGTAGGCGCAATAACAATTAATAGTTTTGCATCCAATAAATTTGCTATTGATTTTGTTACAGCTGATAACGATACGCCGCATTCGGTAGCTATTTCCGACTGTTTAGGATAACATTGTCCATCATCACCAGCATATCTCATTAAACGACCATACACCAATTTATCCGTTGGAGTTATTGAAGTCAATTTTGAAATAGCGTCTGGTATAAAAGACCCTACAAAAATGCCCTTTGGATTAAACAAGTCTCCTATATTCATTTAAAACTCCTATAAACGGCGAAAGCCAACCGATAGATATGACGGTATCTATCGGTTGGCTTTCTCTTGTTATGATCATAACAAGACGTATATCTATGTTAGAAAGACGACCCGTCAATCATCTTTACTGAGTATACTATGTAATAAAAATTTACCCTATCGAATCCGAAAAGTAAAGAAAAATCTTATAGACTTTATTTCAATACAAGCCTATATTATAGAAAATTATCAATAAAAGGTTAATTGTAAATTGAGAATCCAAAAATCCATCATAAAATCGTCAGAGGATATTAATTTTCAACAAGCTCAAAAATTGTTGAATACACCCATTGATGATATTAATAAAATTCTTGCAGAAAAAAGTCTTGCGGAATTTGTTAAAGCTATGTGGATATCAATGGATCCACATACATATACTCACGGATGGCATATTGATGCTATTTGTGAACATGTAGAAGCAGTTGTAAACGGAGAAATAAAAAGATTATCAATAAACATTCCTCCGCGTCATATGAAATCGTTATCAATATCGGTAGGACTTGCACCTTGGGCATGGTTAAAAAAACCTATGCTCCAATTTTTATATTCGTCTTATGCTTCTTCATTGTCTATCCGTGACGGAGTTAAGGCTAGACGTGTTCTTGATTCCTCACAATATAAGTCTTGGTGGGGAGATAGATTCAAACTTACTTCCGACCAAAATACGAAGATACGTTTTGACAATGATAAAGGTGGTTATCGTATTTGTACATCAGTAGATGGAATGACAACTGGTGAAGGCGGCGATATAATTGTAATTGATGACGCCAACAATATTAAAGAAGCTGAATCGGAAACAACCAGAATGGCTACAAACAATTGGTTTGATGAAGTAATGCAATCTCGTTTTAATGATCCTAAAACTGGAGCATTGGTATCTATTCAACAAAGAACTCACGCAAAAGACCTTTCTGGTCACATTCAAGCTAAATATGGAAATGAATATACATATCTAATTTTGCCTTGTCGTTTTGAAATAGATTCCAAAAGAAAAAACAGTCTTAAAACATTTCATGGTTTTACTGATCCAAGAAAGAAAAAAGGAGAACTTCTTTGGCCGGAACGATTTGGACCAGAAGAAGTTGACGCATTAGAACATGCATTAGGAAGTTATGCCGCAGCAGGACAATTACAACAAAGACCTTCGCCAAGAGAGGGTGGAATAATACCGTTAGATAAATTTCAAAGATATACGGTAATGCCTGCAAAAGAAACTTGGAAAAGAATGTCTTTGAGTTTTGATACAGCTTTAAAAGAAGCGGAATTACACGCATATTCAGTAGGACAAGTATGGGTTGAAACCACAATGGGGCTATTTCTTTTACACACTTGGCGTAAAAAATGCAGATACCCAGAACTCAAGCGTATAGCCAAATCTCTTTGTGAAGAATGGCAACCACACGAAGTATTGATCGAAGATAAATCGACAGGTTCAGTTCTTATTCAAGATTTGCAAGAAGAAAGACGTTTTCCAATAAAACCAATTGATCCAGGTTCTATGGATAAAGTTATGAGAATGGAGGCGGAAGCTTCTGCCATAGAATCTGGACTATGTTGGATACCTGAAACAGTGGGCGTTATAGTAGATTCTGGATGGGCTACTCATCATTGCGGATGGCTTACTGAATTTGAAACAGAATGTCAAGATTTTCCTAATGGAGAATATAAAGATCAAGTTGACCCAATGTCTCAATATCTTAAAACTGTGAGACTTCGTAGACAGAAATATGTACCAATTGTCAGTCCTGTGGTAGATTTGTTGTCGAAAGAATCGCATTGGGTAGACAATGAAAATTATACTAATAACAAAACATTTTCAACTGTAGGAATGAGTCTATTTTAAAGGAGACAATCAAATGAGCTATACAATCAACAACAAAGAGTTCACGCAGCCAAAGCTAAGCCTGTTTTCAATTCCTGCACTGGTCACGCTGATGAAGAGTGTTCCGACAAATATCACAACCACTGATGAAGCGGTAGAGGTGCTGGGACAAGTCTTACCTGATGCAGTTACTCTGGTTCTCAGGCCCCTTCCAACACCTGAAGACATCCAATCTATTGATCTCGAAACAGCAGCTGTGATTATTGAGGATTTCCTCGCCCTGAACAACATCGAGGTGGTTGTGGATAAGTTCACAACGCTCTTCGCAAGACTGAAAACCCTTCTGGATAAGATCAAGAGCCTCTTCGGTGTCTCGGTACAGTAAGGCTTTCTGGGCAGGGGTGAAGGAAGAACTGAAGGCCAGAGTCATAGTTAAGCATCACATGAAAGGATGGACTTGTGGTCATACCGGACATTTTCACGATTCTAAAGCTGATGCTGAAAAATGTTTTGCCATTTGGTGGACTCTTAATCGTCGCCGCAAGTTTGTTGCTTTCATCCTGCGGAGATCCTGACTACAAGGGTGAACCAGATCCCAGCACAATTAAAGTTATAAAAGCAGATCAATAATAAAGGAGA
>DZDC01000058.1 GCA_022736595.1 Draconibacterium orientale
CAACAATATAGTTGAATCTTAAATCTATTGTAACTTTTTGTCATGTACTAAGTACTTTTACATCAAAGTAAGCAAGAAGAAAAACAACAACCTTGTGAAACTTGACAACTACCCATTGAGTATTGGACGCAATTTCGATGAGTTGTATCGTGCCCTACTGGCCATGCAAACAGCCGATGCTTTTGAGGTGGCTTGTCCTGCCGATTGGCGCCCAGGTGACGATGTAATTGTGCCCACTGCTGGATCTTGTGGTACTGCAAAAAGTCGTATGGAAGACAAAGAAAATCTGGATTGTAAAGATTGGTTTTTTTGTACCAAGAAACTAGATAAAGATTTGGTACTGAAAACTATACTTAAAGACTAATCCACGTTTTAATCAATGTGTATTGTAAAGCCGATGTTCCCCATCGGCTTTACATTTTGGTTATGCGCGTTTTTTTGGATATTTTTCAAAGGTATCGAATTTCATTCTTTAAATATTTTGAAGGCTCATGGGTTATCATTTATAACTGCTTTTTCTTTTTTGCTATTTCTCTAAAAATAGGCCATACTCGCCACTTTAAAATGGTGATGGCGCATATCATTCCTGAGAGCATGGCCGATGAAAGGCCAACAAGGGTAGTGTCTTGTCCCACCAATTTGAGTCCTTTTATTTTGGTGATAGGGCGTAGAAAGGGTAATTGAAAGCGTTCAGGTGTGTGTTCCAAACCATAAATCTCGCCCTGTTGGTATTGTGAGAAGTGTTTAGTGCTCAGGGGAGTAGATACTTCGGTATATATGACATGGCCTTTAATCTGGGGCAAAAGCTCATAAAGCCGTTGGAGCATATTTTGTTCAAATTCCTTTTTTAAGTTGTCGTAGGCTTCCTCACTTTGCATACAAATGTGGTCTGAAAATGCTGAGAACCAATCCATATCCCCTGCCGAAAGTGCCTGAATGGTGGCCGTATTTGGATGCTGCTCATGCCATTGAGGATCTTTGGCCGAAGGAAAGGAGATATAGGCAAATTTTTTGGCTGAATTTTGTAATGTAAAATTTGAAAAAATTCCGTCAATATCGTCGTTTTCATAATACCAAATGTTGTGTTTGGGAAGTTCCAAGGCTTGGTCCGACTGGTCTAAACCCACATATAAACAGATATGTGCTATGGATGATTTTACATTTTTTAAATCAAATTTGGTATGGGAACTGGCCTGGGGCGAAAGCAATTTATTAAAGGTGTTAAAAACGCCTGCATTGCTGATAACGCTCTTGCAAGGTATCAACTTATCCTTAATTCTAATGCCAACAACACGATTTTTATGGGTTACAATTTCATCTACTTTGGCCTTGACATAAACATTGCCCCCAAGTGAATTAAAATTGTCAATTAATGTTAACGCAATTTCTTCCGATCCGCCCACTGGATAAAAGCCTCCTTCCATAAAATGCCCAACAATAAGCGCATGGGCTGCAAAACTACTTTTGGAAGGCGATAGTCCATAATTACCACATTGTCCACTCAATACTGAAATAAGTCGTTGATTAGTTGTCAATTCTGACAGAACTTGCAGGGTAGTTTTTTGCGAAAATTGGTCAAAGGAATGCCTCATATATCGCCCCAACGTATTACTTAAAAAGGAGGGAAAAGCCTTTTCAATAAAGAAATGGTTGGCTGCTTTATTTAATTTTTCTATGAGTTGCAAATAGTGGTCTATAGCTATATTATCGTCTGGAAAATAGCTTAGAAGCTGAGTGCGAAAGTGCGCTTTGCCAGCCTTAAATTCGTATTTTTCGTTCCCAAAATATACCAAATCGTACACTTCGCCCATGGGCTCCCATTTCAACTTATGGTCAGAAAGAAAATCGAAAAGTCCTCTTAACGAATTCCCCTCATTCATGCCTCCCACATAATGCACCCCCACATCCCATTGAAATCCTTTTTTTCTCTTGAAAATATGGGTAAATCCTCCTGGTTTGCTATGCGATTCAAATAGGGCCACTTTTTTCCCTGCCTTGGCAAGCCAAGTGGCCACCGTCATGCCGCCAATGCCCGACCCAATTACAATATGGTCTAAACCGCTAAAGTCTATTTCTGGGCAATATATTTCACAACCGCTTTTACTCATTCTGGTTTTTGATTAAAGATTTGATATGGTTTAATATCGATTGAATCATTATCTTGCATTGAAGAGTATATAAGAATATTTAGCAATGAGTCTGATTTTATAGCATTAATAGGAGTGTAAATGTATTTGTTTTTTTTGTTTCAACGGCGGTAGGGTAAAAATTTGTAGCAGCAAAACTAGCATCAAGGGGAGGCATTTGTATTTTTAATATCTTTGCCGTAATATATGGCAACTACGAATATGATAAAAGACATTATAAATCAATCTATTAAGGTTAAACAAGATTTAGTATCCGACGCCCATTTGGTGGAGACCATAGCCAAACTCAGCGATCGCATTGTAGAAGCTTACCGCAACAAAGGGGTAGTGTATTTCTGTGGAAATGGGGGAAGTGCTGCCGATGCTCAGCATTTAGCTGCGGAATTGTCTGGTCGTTTTTATTACGATCGGCCTCCCTTGGCTGCTGAGGCCCTACATGTGAATACCAGTTACTTAACTGCTGTGGCCAACGATTACAGTTACGACGAAATTTATGCGCGTTACATCCGTGGTGTAGGTAGAGCAGGGGATGTGCTCATTGGCATAAGCACTTCAGGTAATTCTAAAAATATTCTTCGTGCCTTTGAAGCTGCCAAAGCTATAGGTATGGTGGTGGTAGCTTTTACTGGTGCTACCGGTGGAGAAATGAAGCAACATGCTGATTATCTTATCAATATACCTTCAAAAGATACGCCTCGCATTCAAGAATCGCACATTATGGTGGGCCATATAGTTTGTCAATTGGTTGAATCAAGCCTCTTCCCACAATGATCACTGAAGCGGTAGTTTTGGCAGGGGGTATGGGCACCCGACTTAAATCGGTGATTGACGACTTACCCAAACCCATGGCTGCTGTTGCCGGAAGACCTTTTTTGGAATATCAGCTCAACTACCTTGCCCAACAAGGCATTCAAACGGTCATCCTATCAGTGGGATATCAAGCTCAAACTATCATCGATTATTTTGGAACCAAGTTTGGTTCACTCCAGATCAAATATAGCATTGAACAACAGCCTTTAGGTACCGGTGGGGGACTTCAAAAAGCCTTTGAAATGGTGCAAAATGAAGCTGCCTTCGTGGTCAATGGTGATACCTTGTTTGAAGTGGATTTACCGACATTGGCTCACTTTCATCAACAAACTCAAAGCGAATTTTCATTGGCTTTGCGTCAACTTCCCGATGTGAGTAGGTATGGAGCTGTGGTGTTGAGCGACCAAAAACGAATTGTGCGCTTTGCTGAAAAAGGTCAATTTGAAGGCAGTGGATTCATCAATGGAGGTACTTATTTGATTCAAAAAGATTTCTTTAAAAAACTTTCCTTGCCTGAGAAATTCTCGTTGGAGTTGGAAGTTTTCGAAAAAATGCATACCCTAATTCCTTTCTATGGAGCCACTTTCGAGTCCTATTTTCTCGATATTGGCATTCCGGAAGATTATCAAAAAGCACAATATGAAATTCCAAAACTGGGATATTAAAAGCGAGAATTGGGAACAATGGAGCTTGTTTTTTGATCGCGATGGGGTTATCAATCGAAGACTGGTGGACGATTATGTAAAAAAGCCTGATGATTTTGAATTTCTTGAAGAGGTACCTCAAAGCTTGGCTTTTTTTAAAAAGCATTTCAAATATTTATTTTTGGTAACCAATCAGCAAGGTATTGGAAAAGGATTGATGACGGTTTCCGATTTGAAACAAGTGCATCATTTTATGATGTCAACTTTAGAAAAGGAGCGAGGCCAATTTGATGCACTTTTTTATTGTCCTCATTTGGCCGTAGAGGCTTGCAACTGTCGAAAACCTCAAATAGGCATGGCGAAGCAAGCACAACAGCAATTTCCAGATATAGATTTTTCCCAGTCCATTCTTTTAGGCGATAGTGTGAGCGATATGCAATTTGGTCGCAATGCGGGCATGAAAACCGTGTGGATTGGAGCCCTTAGCCCCAAGGTGACTCCTCAAATGTGGGACGCTCAATTTGAATCTTTGGCTCAATTGGTAGCGTATTTGAAAGGGTAATTTGCCTTATTGGGTCAAATATTATCTTTTTTGTTGATTTTTTGTTTTTCGTATGGATTATGTTTTACTTTTACGGCACATAAAACACAAAAACATAAGCCTTATGAAAAAAAATCTACTCTTAGCGTTGCTCGTTTCCTTGACGTTCTTAGCATTGGGTCAAACATCAGGTGGCCCCGACCTTTACGGTTATACATGGAAAAATAGTGTGCATACTACCAGTCCTCCGGCCTATCAATGGATTGATATCAGCAATCGAGGGGCTGAGGTTACCGGATTATCTGACGATAACATCATTGGCCCCATCACCATGTCGTCACCTTTCCAGTTCTACTGGTACCCTGTTTCACAATTTTGGATTGGTTCTAACGGATATATTTCATTCAATGCAACCAATATGGCCAGTCCTTTTCCTGCTAGCATCCCTTTGTCAAGCGGTGGAAACAACTGGATTGCTCCTTTTTTGGCCGACTTAAACTTTAGCGGTACTGGAAATACTGCCCAATGCTATTACCTCAATACTTCCGACAGTTTGATAGTGAGCTGGCATAATGTGCCTTTCTGGTACAACGGTGGCTCGGGTTTCACGGGCAGCAATACTTTTCAGATTGTAATTAATAAGGTGGATAAGTCGATATGTTTCAATTATTTGAGTACCAATATTGGGTCAAATACCACCACAGATATGATTGCTGGAATTGAAAACAATACAGGAAATCTAGGCTTAGGCGTGATGGTGGATGTGATGCCTACTCCTTTGCGTACGTACAAATTTTACTATCCTGCCACTGTTACTTATGCCGTTACTGATGGAGGATCCAACTGGAACGATAACGAAAAAAGTGCAGCCATTTTTATTAAAAAAGGTGGTTCGCCTATGCCTTTAACGGCTAATTTTAAGAATTACGGTAATCAAAATCTCAGTAGTTTTACTGGAAATAATACGGTTTACAATCCTTCCAATGCAGTTGCAAGTAGTGGTACAATTACTGTTCCCGCATTGGTGGCAGGAGATGACACTACGCTTACTTTTTCAAATACTTTTACAGCGGCTACAGCAGGTATTTATCGTTTTAAAACTTCTGTAAGTGGCATCACTGGAGATATGGTGGCTTCCAACAATAGCAATCAGCAGAGAATAGTAGCTATTGATACCGCTCAAACTTCCATTTACCTCGATTACACCGATGGCACTCCCAGCGGTACGGGTATCAGTTGGAGTGGGGGAAGCGGAGGTATTGGTGTTTATATTAAACCTCCAGTTTACCCATGCAGAATTTTAAATTCTAAGTTTTATATCACTGCCAATGGCACCAGTCCCGTTGGATTTTATGCTAAATTATACGACGATTCAGGACCTTACAATGGGCCAGGTGCCTTGCTTGATTCGGTGTATGTAGCTCCTTCAGGAATTACAATAGGAACTTATAAAGTGGTTCCCACTTCCAATCAGACTATTATTTTGCAACAAGGGGGTGTTTATCTTATGTGGGACATGGCTGGCGACGGCATCGCATTGGGAAGAGATACCATCACTCCAACCTCACGTCGTACCTATGAAGTTTTGTTTAATAATTGGTCCGAATACCGCGATAAAACCACCGAAGACTTCCTTATGGGCATCACCATTGAAAAAATTACCTTAGCAGCACCTGTGGCCAACTTTACCGTAGATAGTGCAGTGGCTCCATTGTTCCACTTTGCCGATCAAAGCACCTATTTCCCCAATTATTGGTTATGGGATTTTGGCGATGGCACCACGGCCAGCACTCAGAATACCTCTCATACTTATGCCGCCAATCAGACTTATAATGTTTGCTTAATCTCCGGAAATTCCATAGGCTCCGATACTTTTTGCCAAAGCGTTTATGTACACTCAGTGCCCACAGTTGCTATTTATTCTTACAGTTCGGCATTGATGCCTACCTTAAGTTTTACAGATATGAGTACGGGTAATCCTTATGCTTGGCATTGGGATTTTGATGATACTGGAGCCGATAGTTCCGATGTGCAACATCCTACTTATACTTTTCAAACCAATGGCAACCACAATATTTGCTTAACTACAACCAATATGGCAGGGTCTTCTTGGCCCAATTGCAATACCATTACGATCTCAGGAGTGGGTATTGATGAGCAAACTGAAGCTACCAAAGTGTATCTTTTCCCCAATCCTATTGCTGAAACTGCCATTATTTATCTGCCTTCAGATCTTATTCAAAATGGGGATATACAATTGGTTTGTACCAATATTTTAGGTCAAATTGTGGAGGTGCCTTACTCACAAAGTGGAAATAAAGTGATGTTCAAAAAGGCCAATTTAACCACGGGTAATTACCATTTTCAACTGATTCAAAAAGGAAATTTGGTGGGACAAGGCCGATTTATCGTTCAATAGTTTCACCTTTTATTTTTGTTTTTTTTTCTCCCTCTCCCGATTTCGAACTGTGGAGGGGGAGTTTTTTTTGAGGTGAGATTCTAAAAGCCCATCCTCAGATGTAGATGCTAAAAACACATAGATTTTACTTCCTTAGCTGTCAATTAGATTTTATCTTTGCGCAGCAAAACTGCTTTTTCATTTTTTTTAATTCAACCTTTTATTTATGAAAACCACTGTAATTTTCCTTGTCTTTTTAACGCTTTTTTTAGGCTGTAATTATCAACCCAGTCTTTTTAGTTCAAAGCAATACAAAGAGGAGGTTGAGGCGCAATATTGGAAAATATTGGAACAATATCCAGCAGAAATTACCGATAGCATAAGGGAGCAAGGCTCAAAATTTGTGGGGGAAAAGCTCGAGGCTTACCAATTTCTTTATGCTTTTATGCCCATTGGAGATATGGCCGATTATCCTGCTAATTTTTATGCTAAAATTGTGGATAAAAGTTTTGAAGCCCGCACTTATTTTCAATGGGGCGAAACTGTTCCCAATGATTTATTCTTGCATTTTGTGCTTCCCTATCGGGTAAATAATGAAGATTTGGATAGTTCCAGGAGTTTCTTTTTAAGTCAACTTCAAGAGCGAATTCAAGAAATGAGCATGTTGGATGCAGCCATGGAAGTGAATCATTGGTGTCATGAGCACGTGGCCTATCAGTCTTCTGACGATCGCACCCGCTCGCCTTTAGCAACTTATAACAACGGTTATGGACGATGTGGCGAAGAAAGCACTTTTACCGTGGCAGCATTGCGGTCGGTGGGTATTCCAGCGCGTCAGGTTTATACGCCACGATGGGCTCATGTCGATGATAACCATGCCTGGGTCGAGTTTTGGGCAGAGGGTAAATGGTATTTTTTTGGAGCTTGCGAACCCATGGCTGAGCCCAATCAAGCTTGGTTTTCAGAACCTGCAAAGCGTGCTATGGTTGTGAACACTAAAGTTTATGGCAACTATGAGGGTTCAGAAGAAATTATCGAGTCGTATGATAAGTACAAGATTATTAATACTTTGGCTGTGTATGCAAATACCAAAACCCTTCAAGTGAAAGTGGTAGATGCTCAAAACAAGGTTGTGCCCGAAGCTGAAGTTTCCTTTCAACTTTATAACTATGCCGAGTTTTATACCTTAAGCCGACAAATGACCAACTCAGACGGAATGGCATTTTTCACCACAGGCATGGGCGACCTTTGGGTTTGGGCAAAATATAAAAACCTGACCGCTTCCAAATTGATTTCGGTGGCGGAGACCGATACTTTGATATTGCAACTTGCAGAGTTTAAATCGGACTCTACTCCCTATTTTGTACAAGTTCATTGCCCTGTGGCATCTCAACCCGTGGTTTTGAATGCCGAAAAGCAGGAAATCAATGCTCAACGATTGATATATGAAGACAGCATTAGAGCAGCGTATGAACGGGGATTTGTAGATTCCATTCAGGCTTATCAGTGGGCTTCTGAGCTTAAAATATCCCCAGAACGACTTTGGCCTTTGCTTAAAAAATCAAGATCGAATCACGGTCAAATCATTCAATTTCTTAAAGATACCGATTCCGCTAACCGAACCTTAGCCTTAGATTTGTTAGAAGTAATCCTGCTCAAAGATTTGAATGACACGCCTGCCAAAGTGTTAACAAACCACCTCATGAGTTTTGTCGAAAATAGGAGCGCACAATCACCGTACAACAAGCTTACAACACAATATGTGCTTAATCCCCGCTTGGGTTGGGAAATGATAAGCCCTTGGCGAGGACAGTTGAAAGCTTTCTTTATTGCCCGTCAATGCAATACCCCTTCTGAAATTATTGGATGGATTCGAGACTCTATTCAGTTAGGCGAAGAGCGGATGATCAACCACAGTGGCAATCCAGTAAGTCCGCTTGGCGTGCTCAAAATACGTTGGGCCGATTCCTATTCTCGTGATTTGTTGATTATTGCAAGCCTTCGCGATCATGGGTATCCAGCCCGTTTTGAAGAAGGAACCCAAAGAGTGCAATATTATGAAGGAGTAAATTGGCTATATGCCGACTTGGTAAGCGCAGAAAATGATGGTTTACAATTGGGAAATTTAGTGTTGCACCAGGCACAATCCAACGCAATTATGCCTCTTTATTATAAGCACTTTACAATAGCTCAATGGAAAAATGGGGCTTATAAAACTTTAGAATTTGAGTGGGATAAACCACTCAATGCCTTTCCTGAGAATTTAAAATTGCCTGCGGGAAATTACCGTGCTTTAAGCGGCAGCAGAAATCCCGATGGTTCGGTGATGCTTTGGTATCAGAATTTTGAATTGAAGGCTGGCGCGACCACTCACCTTCAAATTGTTGTTCGCGACACCCAGTTTCAAACGAGTAGCATGGGACTTTTTGATCTTTCTACTCTGGCAAAGCCCTATGCACAACAAAATGCTCAAGTGTTGCCCACCTCTTGGAAAATTTTGGTTTGGATTGATCCCGCTGCCGAACCCAGCAGGCATGTGATGGAAGACCTTAAGCTCAATGCTAAACTTTTGCAAAGTCGCGGGATGCAGCTTTGGATTCTTACTTCAGCCAAGCATTCCATCGAAAAGCTTGATCCACAATATTTCAGTGGACTGCCTTTGCCTCACTTTTATATTCAAGATGCTAGAAATAAAAATTTAAAGGAAATCAGTAAAACCTTAGGTTATAGCAATATTCCTCCTTTGCCTTTGGTGGTACTTCTCGATAATGAAAACCAGATTATTTACAAAAATCATGGTTATAAAATTGGGGTTGCCAACGAATTGTTGGCAGTGATGGTGGGCGAAAAGCAGTGCAAACGATAGGATTATTTTTCTATTTCGTTGCGTCCCAATAAAACACTAATGGGATAATGATCGCTCATCTTTTCCTTATGAAGATTGAATTGATAGGCTTTAAAAGCTTCGGAATAAAGTACATAATCGATTCTAAAAGCGGGGTAGGGACCATTGTAAGTGGTGCCAAAACCCTGACCTTTTTCTATAAAAGCATCATTTAAGTCGCTTTGAATCTGATAATAAGCCCATGACGTAGGGGTGTCGTTAAAATCTCCACAAAGAATTATCGATTGATCTTCCAATTGATCCATATCATCCTTGAGTAGGGCTACTTGCTTGGCTCTTCCGATAAAGGCATGTTTAAACTTGCTAGCAAATCGCCTTCCTCCTTCTTTCAAACTAGACTTTCCTTCGTCGGTGCTAACATCGTACTCAAGATTTTCGTTAGAAATTCTAAAAGATTTTAAATGAATATTATACAATCGTACTTTTTGGTTGAGGAGCATCATATCGACCCAGATGGCAAAATTTTCGTCGCCGATGGTATCCGGTAAAACCACGCCCTCCTTCATAAAAGGCTGCTTGCTTAGGATTACCATTCGATATTTCTTGCTGATTCCTTTGTATTTAACCGAGAAAACATAGGGCATTTTTAATAGTTTTTGAAGCGAATCTTGGGTGCTCACTCCCTTTCTTATTTCTTGGTTGAAAAACTCTTGAAGGCAAACGACATCGGCATTTTCAGCTTTGAGAAAGTCAAATATTTTATTTCGAGCTTCGTATTTTCCATCCAAAAGCTTTTGGTACTGATCAAAAATATGCACATTGAAGGTAATAACTTTGATAGTTTTAGGCTGGTCAACTCTTATTTCGTTATCTTCAAACCGATACACTTTGTTGACGTAAAATAGACCTAATAGGTTGATTATTAAGCTGAAAATAACAAAAGGAACACGTCGGATTAACCAATAGAACATCAGTAAAACATTGATAAACCAGAAGTAATGAAGGGGCAATGCTGCAAAAGCAAAAGCCCACTGTTGAATGGGACTCATCCACCGGGCCATGAAGCCCATTAAAATAAGCAAAATCAATCCCCAATTGGCCAAAAGGAGAAACCATTCAAAATAGTTGAGGGGTCGGGGGTTGAAAAATTTAGTCATTTTTGCTTTGGTCAAAGAGTTTTTTCTTTTCTTCGGAACTCAGACTTTCGTAGCCATTGCGTTTTATTTTATCCAAAACGGAATCAAGTTGTGCTTGTTGTGCTTGCTTCCGCTCGTGGTATTGTTGGTCAGTTTCGGGACGGCTCGGTGGATTGGGATTGGAATAGCTCTTGAATTTAGGCTTGTGATTGAAAGTCCCCTTCTTCCACCAGAGTGCCAGCAAAAGAGCCACCACTACACCACCCAAATGAGGAAGAGTCTGTGCCAAGCGAGGTCCCATAAGCCCAATAAGGTCTAAACCCACCAATATTGCAGCCACCCATTTGAGCTGGCTCCCACCAAAAAACATGAGTTGCATTTTAATTTCTGGATTCTTAAAGGCAACGGCAGTCAGCAAACCCAAGGCTGCCGCACCTGCGAAAGCCGAAAGCACTGTACTTATCGGTGTTTCAACTCCATGATACATCATGGCTGTAAGAACTCCGGCAGCCCCTGTGCTCCAGTAGGTGATGCTTAGCGATTGCAGCCCCATGAATTGACGCAATAGAAACCCTCCAAAATAAGTGAGGTACACCAAATAAATGATGGTAAAGAGGTTTTCTTTGGCTACTAACAGCAATGCAAAGCTGAGCAGCATCAAATAAAATAGCGTAGGATTTTGGCGGTAAAACTGTTGAAAGTTCCACTTCAAAAGGTTGAGTCGTTGGGTAAATTGATTTTGCATGGCTTATTGAAAACGGCGTTTTTGCCAAATTTTTATCAGAATAAAACCAAAAAGCATTCCTCCCAAGTGAGCAAAATGAGCCACATTATCACTCGCACTGTTGCGCAGTCCTGAGAAAAGCTCCAAACCACCATAAATCACCACAAACCATTTGGCTTTGATGGGAAAGAGGAAGTAGATGTAAATGAGGGCATTGGGAAACATCATTCCAAAGGCGAGCAACAAACCAAAAACAGAACCCGAAGCTCCCACCACAGTGGTATTGAGGACCCTATTTAATTGGGCCATATCAGGATCAAGGTAGTTTTGGCTTAGCGCATAAATGTGAGGGCCTTGTTGCAGTACAGCATCTACTGCTTCAGGAATCATATTGGCGGCAATACTTTGAAATTGAAGGAACATCACCAGTAATTGCACCACCCCTGCACCAATGCCTGCCACCATGTAATAGGTAAGAAATCGCTTGGGCCCCCAATAATTTTCAAGGGTTGTTCCAAACATCCACAAGGCAAACATATTGAACATAATATGCGAAAAGTCGTGTGCGCTGTGCATAAACATATAACTCACCAATTGATAGGGTTGAAAATCGGGAGAGCTGAAGTAATGCAATCCTAGATATTTATCCAGATCGAGGTGGAAGGTGGTTCCCAAAGTGAGGGTGGCCAAAAAGAAAATACCGTTGATGATTAGGAGGTTTTTTACCACCGTTGGCAACATATTGTATCCACCTATTCTTATGTCATTCATTTGTCGATTTTTAGATTTTAATTAAAATAATTTGTCGATTTCGTCGGGCGATAAGCAAGAGTAAATAGTTTGTCCTGATGGACTTACCTCTTTTTGCTCGCTGTGAAGCCAAGCTTCGAGTAAGGCGTTGAGCTCTTCTTTGCTGAGTTTACGACCCGGCTTTACGGCTAAGTTTTTCGACATGGCCAAAATTATACTTTTTGTTTTATCGGTTTGAAGCTGAAGCTGATTGTTTTTATAATGTTCCAACATGCCCTCAAGAATGGGTTGGAGGCTTTCATTGTCAAATTCTGTGGGAGCACCATTCACTCTAATAATTTTGTTTTCAGCTTTTTCGAGCCTGAAGCCCATTTGATGAATCTCGTCCCAAAGTTCCAAAATAAGGTCGTAATCGGCGGCGCCAAAATGAAGATCCTCAGGAAAAAGCATTTGCTGACTCATGGGTTTTTGCTGTTGCATGATTTCTGAAAATCGGTCAAAAAGCACCCGTTCGTGTGCGGCCTGCTGATTTATAATCCATAGATTTTCTGTATCATGCACGGCGATATAGCGATGGGCCAACTGAAATGCATGTAAATTATCATCCCATTCGAGTTGAGGTTTCTGGCTTTTATTTAAGGCTGAGGGAAGGTTATTGGCTTTTTCCTCATACATTTTTTGCCAATTTTGTTGGTTATGGCGTTGACGTTCCCAATCGGTATTTTCTTGCCTGAAACTGCCTGATGATGAGCTTGTTTTTTGAGCTCCTTCAAAGGGATTGTAATTGGGATTGACTCTGATTTCAGGGACTTTTACAGGTGTTCCAGGTGCTAAAGGTGCTGGGTTAAAGCTCATTTCTGTTTCAAAATCGAGCATGGGGCTAAAGCTAAATTTTCCCAACGTCATCTTGATGGCTGCGCGAAGAATCTGGTAGATGGTTCGCTCGTCTTCAAAGTTTACCTCGGTTTTTGTGGGGTGTATGTTCACATCCACTTTGTGTGGATCAATGTCGAAATGAATGAAATAGGTTGGAAATGCACCGTCCGGAATAAGTTCTTCAAAGGCCGATTGTACGGCATGGTGCAAATAGGGATGTTTAATAAATCGCTTGTTGACAAAGAAATATTGTTCGCCTCGGGTCTTGCGTGCCGTTTCGGGTTTGCCTATGAAACCACTTATGTTGACAGGCTCGGTTGACTCGTCGATGCTTAGCAAATTTTGGTTGAGGTGTTTTCCAAAAATATCAACTATTCTCTGTTTAAGTCCGCTTTTCGGAAGGTTGTATTTGAGTTGTTGCTCTTCGTAAAGATTAAAGGCAATTTGTGGATTGATGAGGGCAACGCGGATAAATACATCCACAATATGCCTCATTTCTATAGGATTGGATTTTAAGAAATTGCGTCGAGCAGGTACATTGAAAAACAAATTTCGAATGCTAAAAACTGAACCATTGCTACAAACCACTTCGTTTTGGCTTTTTACCTGAGTGCCTTCAATCATAATTTGAGTACCCATGGGATCCTCAAATCGTTTGGTTTTGAGTTCCACTTGAGCAATGGCAGCAATGCTTGCCAAGGCTTCACCTCTGAAACCCATGGTGCGAATATCGAAGAGGTCGTCGGCAGTTTTAATTTTGCTGGTGGCATGACGTTCAAAACTCATACGTGCATCCACCGGCGACATGCCACATCCGTTGTCGATCACTTGGATTAGGTTTTTACCGGCATCTTTTACAATCACCTTGAGTTCATTGGCTCCCGCATCAATGGCATTTTCCATCAACTCTTTCACCGCAGAGGAAGGACGTTGAATCACCTCTCCTGCCGCAATCTGATTGGCAACGGAATCAGGTAAAAGGTTGATAATATCGAGCATGAATTAAATGGATTTCAGATAAATAAAGGTAATAATTATAAGTGCTGCAATAATGGCCAAACTGATTAATCGACTGTAGCTACTGTATTTTTTATGAAAACTGCTCTTTGATTCGCGGTGCAAATTCCAACGGTAGCCCAATTCGGTACGCAAACCTTCGGCATCGTACTGATATTCTTCATTGGCTCGCTTCATCTTTTGCTCTCTACGGGCTTTAACTTCATCCTCAGGATTGTGATAACGGGCTTTGAAACTAAACTGTTTGGGCAAAGGCCGTTTAAACATGGTTATCATCATGGCTAAATGCATTTAGGCGGCAAATTTACCCAAAAAAAACGAAGAATTTTTATTCCCTTTGGCTTTAAGGTTTTTTAACCCCAAAGTGTTAAAGGGAGACGCATTGCCGTTTAAAAAAAGTGCGATTTTTAAAACTTTGATATCTCTT
>DZDC01000059.1 GCA_022736595.1 Draconibacterium orientale
CTTTAATTAATTGAATTTATCTACTCATTCCCCTTTAATCAAATTCACCAGCTCCTTGAGCGAAAGTTTACCTGATTGGTCGCTACCCTCGAGAAGTAGCTCAGCCATATTTCGTTTGGTGCTGTGGAGTTTTAAAATCTTTTCCTCTATTGTGTTTTCGGCTACTAGCCTATAAACTGTAACTGGTTTTGTTTGGCCAATTCGGTGGGCTCTATCCGATGCTTGGTCTTCAACGGCGGGGTTCCACCATGGATCAAGGTGGATAACGAAGTCGGCAGAAGTGAGGTTTAGCCCGAGTCCTCCCGCTTTAAGGCTAATCAAGAAGAGTTGGTTTTCACCTGCTTGGAAATTTTTTACTATCCTTTCCCTCTCGTTTCCGGAGGTGCTCCCGTCGAGGTAAGAGTATTTTATTCCTTTGGCATCTAACGCCTTGCGAACTAAGCTCAAATGCGTTACAAACTGACTGAAAACCAGTGCTCTGTGTTTGTTTTCGGAGAGTTCATCTACTATTTGTAGGAAGGTGTTTAGCTTCGACGATTCGATGTTAAGATTTGAGTTTACAAGAGCGGGGTTGCAACTTGCTTGTCGGAGTTTGGTGATTTCGGCCAAAGCCAAAAGGTGTTTAGCACCAGTTTCTGAGTCGTTTGATTCCATGTTTTCGATGGCTTGCCTGCGTAGAGCTTCATAAAAAGCCATTTCTTCTTTTGATAGCTCTACCTTGCGAATTATCTCGGTTTTGGGAGGCAGCTCGTCGAGAACGCTGTTTTTGGTGCGGCGCAAAATGAAGGGGGAGATTAATTTTTTAAGAAGTTTCTTCGACTGGTCGCCTTCTGGTTTCACGAAAGTGTCGTTGAAGTGGGGGAGAGTGCCCAAAAGCCCTGGATTTAGGAAGTTGAAGATATTCCAAATTTCGCCTAAGTGGTTTTGAATTGGCGTTCCAGTTAGGGCAATTTTAAATTTTGCTTTCAAATTCATGGCTGCTTTGGAAGTTTTGGTGGCAAAATTTTTAATCACGTGGGCTTCGTCGAGCACAATAGTGTCGAACTCGATTTCAGTAAAAATCTTCTCTTCCGATTGTAATAATCCGTAAGAAGTTACCAGAACATCACCCGCTTGGAGGCTTTCCAAAATTTGTTTACGGTTTTGCAAGCCAAGTACTTTGAGGTTGAGAGTTGGTGTAAACTTAGTAGCTTCAGATATCCAGTTGTTTACAACCGAAACAGGGCAAATAACGAGTGCTGAACCATTCTTCGACCTGTCGAGGAGTACGGCCAAAGTTTGAATGGTTTTACCAAGGCCCATATCGTCGGCGAGGCATGCACCCGCCTCCCAGCTTGCCAAGCGGGTCATCCACCTGAATCCATCTTCCTGGTAGGGGCGGAGCTCGGCTTCAAAATTTTCTGGTATTTCAATCTCCAGGTTGCTGGTGTTTTCAACCCTTTTCTGAAAATCTTTCCATGCTTTGTCCACGTTAAGGTTTTCCACTTCGTTGAAAAAATCGCCAAGAGCCGATGTTGCAAATTTGTTGATTGAGATGGAGTCTTTAACTTGATTAGTGAAACTTTTTAGCTCCAATAATCTTTTTCGTAATTCCTCCGAGAGTGCCAAGAATTGGCCGGGGCTAAGCTCCACGAATCTACCGTGTCCAGTTCCCACAGCTGTTATCAACTGCTTGAGAGTAAGCACAGTGTCTTCGTCAACCTTTAGTTCGCCATCAAGTTCAAACCAGTTGGACTTGCTTTTTACTTTGAGGTTTAAATTAGAGAAATTGGCGTAACCTTTAATCTTGTACCTTTCGCCTTCGGGCCATTCTACGGAGCAAATATCTGTGTGCTTTGAAATTACATCAAGAAGATATAAGGAATCGAGTGGGTCGCCAAAAGTGATTAGGTCGTTTGACAAGTCAGCGGTTTCGATTTGCGAGATGTCGTTTGTTAAAATAGTGTTTAGTTCAACCTCACGGCTAATGTTTCGAGTAACTTGCAATTGCTCCCCGTCCTTGTTGGTAATCAGTGTTTTGCCACCTAATCCAGGTTTTAGATAGGGAGGGATAGAACCAAAAGGCTTGGCGTAAATCTCGGCTTTGAGCCCATCGCCAAAGGGGAGGAGCTGCAATCTAAGTTTGTCGTCGGGAGCAATACTTTTTATATTAGTTTTTGATTTGGAAGAAGCTATATCTGAGTTTATAAGTGATTTTTTGCTAAGTTTTTCAACAAAGACCTCCAGTTTTTCTAAGCCATGAGAAGGCACTTTGATTTTTTGAGTGGAAACTAAATTTATCAGCTCCCGCATTTTATCGTCGAAATTATAAACTTTGTATCTGGTATTTGTTTCTTTTACTACGATAATATTTTTATCAAAAGGGCCAACGTCAACGCTAACGTTGTAGTGGTTGGCGATTTTGCGAACGCTAAAAATGGGCTCTGCGGCAACTAATTCAATGGGGATATCGCTGTTTATAAGTACTATAAATGGGTGTCCTATAAGATTAACAAAAACTTCGCTGTTGAAAGTGAAGTATGATTCATAGTAGTTTGTGTAGTTTTTTATGCAAGAAGCAATTTTAAAATCTTGCTCGGTCATGCCTTCAACATCGCGCTCAAAAAATCGTTTCATGGCAATATTCCGCCCCTTGCTCCATTTGCCAGAGGCCAATCTGGTTTGCAATTTAGGTTGAATGCCAAGGTCTTGAGGGTAAAACTCGTAAAAGACTTTAGTGGAAGGTTGTGATTTATCTTCTATTTTAGCCTTATCTTCACTCGGAAGTAAGTTACTTATAGTCTGTAATTTTTTTTCCCATTCTTCAAGTTTAACTATATGACTAAGAATAGGTTGGTAAGTCATATTTTTTTGAATCATCTGGTAAAGCGATTCATCTTCTGGGCGTTTGGTCATGCTTTTCAGGGCGAAACTAGCCTCAAGTGCCAAACTAACCATTCCAGATTCGTAACATTGTTTAACCAGTGTATGTAAAGGAGTTACAAGTGGGATAGATGGCTTATAATCAAATATGTAAGCAATACAAATAAGTTGTACAGTTTCTATTTTATTGTGGTTTTTAATATAGGTATTAAAAGGTTGATTTAATAATTCGTGATTATCGTTGGTAATTGTTGTGAATAAGTAAGCTGCAAGCCAAACCGAATTTTCAAGAGGTTCATTTCTCTTTTTTTTCAATATGTTCTGAAGCAAGTCGTTGCTTTTCTCATCGTTTATATTGAATAAGTTAACCAAAAAGGAGATTGAATAAAGAGCATTGTAAGGAAATTTAATGGCTTTGTAAATTTTAGATTGATCTTTAATACCGGCCTTAAATTCATTGAATGCTTTTGTGCTATCGCGGTTTATCATACTCAAGTGAGCATCGAAGAATATATCTTGATAAGTTGATGATTTGGTGACGGATAATGATTTTGCTCCTGAGAAATTTAGTTTGTATTCTTTGGTAATGCGGTCGATACTTTGTGATACAAAATTGCTTTCACCATAATTCTCTGTTATCAAACTAATTTTTTCATTGATTTTCGAGGCCGGTTCCATGTTCTCGTATAAATCTAAGAAATGCGAATAAACTATCCTGCTCATTGTGTTTACCTCGATATTTTTTAAATACGGAAAATACTCGTGGTAGTGCAATATTTCACCTAAAAGCAAGTCAAATTTATGCGATTCTAAAGTCGATAAGAGTTTTTCAATTTTAGAAAGCATTTTCGGTTCGTAAATAAGGCATAGCAGGTACTCCTTTATTAACTTGGAAGTTGTTGTGTTATAATAACTATAAGTGTTTACTACTTCTGTAACAGCGTTTTTTATAGGCGACATCCGTGGGATGAGGTAAAGCATCATACGAAAGTTGAACACGTAATCACCAAAATTGCCATTCTCCCTTGTCAAAAAGCCCGAGCTAAGAAATTGTGTAATTAATGCATTAATAGCCGATTGCGTTATTTTTTCACTATATAACATATCTTTTATCGCATTCGCATGGTGAAACCTTTGCTTCATGGCCATTGCCAAGGCTATCAGTTTTTGCTTCTCGGGTAAAGACTCGTAAATTTCAATTTGCTTGTTCATGTAAAAAAAATTTGTGAAGCAAAAGTACCAAAATAGGCACTAGGTTATCTGGTTGGTTATCGGTTGGCGAAACTTTTGTATCCATAAATTTTCACGAATTAAGCTAAATATTGCTAATCCATTACTCCATCGTAGCTTTGCCCGTCCACGTCGATACAAATTTCTCCGCTACGCTACGAAATTCACTCAGTCTGACGGGTCACACAACGGCTTGGCAGGCGTTCGACCCTTCCCTGAGGCAGGCTCAGCTCACGCCGAAGTCTCACTGCATCGCTTTGTGGAATAACTATTCATAAGAGTTACAGAAAAGAACACAAAGCGGCCACAAAAGGCACGAAGTATATTATGCGAAAATGGGTGTAAATAGTTATTTTAATACATAGAAATGGTCGTCGAAGCTGCAGAAATAAATCATTCCCATACAAGAACCAGGTGAAGTGTGCACACGATCACCCACAGTATGTTTCCACACCAATTTTCCCTCTTTGAGGTCGATGGCATATAAGTTATAATCGTCGGAACCGATGTAAGCAATATTGTTTGAAATGGCTGCACTGGAGTGAATGGGGCCTTCGGTTTGGTAAGCCCATTTAAGTTTTCCTGTCATAGGATCAAGGTTGTAGATATGGTAGTCATAGCTTCCAAAAACTAGGTTTTCAGCGTCCACTGCAGGGCTTGAGTTAACCATTTGGGCACTTTGATATTTCCATACCAGTTTACCATCGGCTTTATTGAGACAATACATATAATGGTCGTCGCTACCAAAGTACACTTTATCATTGGCAATGGCAGCACTGGAAGCCACGGCAGCTTCTGCTTGGAACTTCCATACCAAAGCGCCATCTTTTTTGTTGAGGCAGTACATATTGCCATCAAAACTTCCAATGAGAATATGATCGCCTTCGATGGCTGGGCTAGAATAGATATCGTCGTTGGTTTTGTATTTCCATACCAGGTCACCAGTTTGGGCGTTGAGGGCGTACACATAGTCGTCGTAGCTACCAAAGTAAACGATACCATCAACGACGTTTGGAGAACTTATGATCATATCGCCCGTGGTAAACTTCCACATAAGCTTACCGCTATCGGCTTGCAGAGCGTAGAAATTTTTATCATTACTGCCGAAATAAATCACACTTTTAACAATGGTGGGATTGGATTTGATTTCATCCCCTGTTGCAAAATTCCAAAGCTTTTGACCCGATTCGGTACTTACTGCATACATATTTTTATCGGCACTACCAAAGAAAGCCATACCATGTTGCAACGAAGGGCTGGTACTAATGCGGCCTTCAGCTTTAAATTTAACCACCTCAACGGGTTGAGTGGTGGGCATATTTTCCTGAAATTTTGCGGTATTGGCGGTATTACCTCTGAATTTAAACCAAGGTTTGTGGCTTACTTCGGCCATAGGCATTTCTTCATTAGTTTCGGTTTTAGGCTGTTCGCTGTTGTTGCAAGCACCTAAAACAAGGGCTATTAGGGCAATGAATAGAAGGTTTTTTTTCATATCTTTTAGTTTTAAAAATTGATTTACGATTTAATAAATTGAAAAGGCAAAAGTAGCTATTTCCCAAATTGGTCAATGATTTTATTTGCAGCCACTTGGGCTAATTTATAATAGCTTTGGTGCGTCCAACCTGCGATATGTGGACTCAGCAAAACCTTATCGGAGGAAGCTAAAAAGTCAAAATCGGAAGCAAAGGGGCCTTTATCCATTTGCTCAAAACTCATTCCCTCAAACTCAAATACATCGAGGCAAGCGGCTTTAATATCGTCGTTTTTAAGAGCTGAAACTAGGTCTGAGGTTTTCACTATTTCGCCCCTTGAGGTATTGATAAGTATGATTTTATGTTTGAATTGTTTAATAAAATTGGAATTTACTAGGTGGTGAGTAAGCTCGGTGAGGGGAATGTGTAAGCTAAGAATGTGAGCCTTTTCAAAGATTTCTTCGAGACTACTTTCCTGCACAAACTGATTTCCAAAGCCTGTTTTGTATTTGTCATAAGCCAATATTTGGGCATCGAAGCCGTATAATTTCTTAGCAAAGGAGCTTCCGGTGTTTCCAAAACCGATGATACCAATGGTGCTGCCCTCAATTTCGGTACCCCAATTGGGTTCACGTTTCCAAATCCCTTTGCGTACTTCATCGTCGGCTCGTTTAAGGTTGTTGAGGAGGCTAAGTAACATTCCCAAAGCGTGTTCTGCCACCGCATTTCGGTTGCCTTCGGGGGTATTGATGAGGGTAATATTTCTTTTTTTGGCTTCGTCTTGGTCAATGTTTTCCATTCCCGAGCCCATGCGAGCAATAAATTTTAGGTTTGACCCCGCCTTTAGAATTGGAACATCCACAGCCAGAGCACTTCGTACCACCAAGCCTTGGTATTGTGGCAATATTTGAATTACCTCCGAACGACTCAGCCCCAAACGATAATCTACTTCAAATCCATGCTTTATAAGCGTTTCAACGAGAATGGGATGACTTTGATGTAGGATTAAAATACGCATATAAGGGTGTTTTGATAAAAGAATGAGTTTACAAATTTAGTGAGTTTCGGTAAAAAATTTTCCTTGATAAAGGCCTTTTTCGAGGAGTTTTTGTTCAATTTTTTGCAAAATTTGATCGTTACGAATTTTCCCCCAAGAAAGACTCACCAAAAAGCGAGGAGGCACTTCGCCAGCAAATCGTTCGATGACAAATTTAGGATTGAGTTGAACCACAAAATCCACCATAAAATCGATGTATTCGTCCAAGCCAAAGAGATTAAAATCGTTGGGATTTGCCAGATAATCTTTGGCCATTTGGGTACCTTTGATAATCTGCAGTTGGTGAAACTTAATGGTATCCAGCGGAAGTTGGTTGAGGATATGCACTTGATCCATCATCATTTTGCGGCTTTCGTAGGGGAGTCCAAAAATGAGATGACCGCCTACATGAATGCCGTATTGGTGGGTGAGGTTTATGGCCTGACGCACATTTTCAAAATCGTGACCACGGTTCATCAGGCGCAAACTTTCGTCGTAGCACGATTCAATTCCGTACTCGATAATGAGGTAAGTTTTTTGAGAAAGTTGGGCAAAATATTCGAGTTTTTGCTCATCGATGGCATCGGATCGAGTTCCGATAACCAAACCCACAACCCCAGGAACTTCCAAGGCTTGATTATAGATTTTTTTGAGTTCTTCGAGGGGTTTATAAGTATTGGAATAGGCTTGAAAGTAGGCCAAATAACCTTCAGCCCTTCGGTATCGATTGGCATGAAAGTCGATTCCTTCGTTGAGTTGTTGGGCGATGCTTTTGTCTGGGGTACAATACGATGGGTTAAAACTGTCGTTGTTGCAATAAGTACAGCCGCCACGGGCAACGGTTCCATCACGATTGGGGCAAGTAAAGCCCGCATCGAGGCTGAGTTTCTGAATGCGCGAACCAAATAACTTGGTGAAGTACTGCGCATAAGCATTAAACGGACGGGGGTGTCCCCAAGGGTAAAGAAGTATATCGGAATTCATGGGGCAAAGGTACGAAAGCGTAGTCAAATATGACTACACTTTATAAATCCATTCTAATTCTAATAAAAATATAGGCCTCAACGTACTTCAACAAATTGTACTTTTGCCTCATGAATATTCAGGATTTTTCAAAGCTTTTTGCTCAAGATTTGGAGGGTAAAAAGTTTTTTGAGGCAGTGCAAAAGAGTCAAAATTCCATTCTTTTGAAGGGATTATTGGGTTCCTATGCCTCCATTTTAGCTCATAACCTGCATCAAGAGCAGGGCGGAGTGAGTTTATTTGTGCTCAACGACAAAGAGCAAGCCGCTTATTTTCTAAACGATTTAGAACAACTCTGGGGCGAAAATGGCAAAAATTTGCAATTTAAAAAAGTGCTTTTTTTTCCTGCCGCCTATAAGAAAGCCTACGACCAAGAGCATATCGACAACAACAACCTTTTGTACCGCACCGAAGTGATCAAAAGATTGGGCACCGGAAGTACCAATTTGATGGTGGTGAGCTTTCCGGAAGCCCTGAGCGAAAAAGTGGTTAGCAAATCCTATGTGAGCAAAAACACCCTTAAAATTGAACAAGGTAATCGCTTAGGCTTTGATTTTGTGCTGGAGCTGTTGCAAGAATTTCAATTTGAACAAGTTGACTTTGTGGTGGAACCCGGTGAGTATGCTTTTAGAGGTGGAATTATTGATGTTTTTTCTTTTAGCAACGAATTGCCCTATCGCATCGAGTTTTTTGGAGATGAGGTGGAGAGCATCCGAAGTTTTGACCCCACCAACCAGCGAGCCATCGAAAATCATAAGAAGATTCAAATTATTCCCAATGTGCAATTGAGGTCATTGGTGGAAAAAAGGCAGGATATCATGAGCTATTTTCCTCCCAATTCGCGCCTTTGGTTTCAACAAATGGATTTTGCCTTTGATAAGGTGGATAAGGAATATGACCGTGCCCAGGAATTGTACCAAGCCGACCAAAGTAGTATTAAACCCCTGCCTCCACAAGAACTATTTGCCAGTGCTGCCGATTTGAAACAATCATTGCAAAAGCACCTCATCATTGAAATGGCGGAGCGCGCCTATACCTCCGGGGCTGAGGTTTTTAAATTTGATTTGAAACCCCAACCTCCTTTCCATAAACAGTTTGAACTGTTGGTCAGCAATTTGCTCGACAACCAAGCCGAAGACATTCGCAATTTTATTCTTAGCGATCAAGAAAATCAAATCAAGCGCATCAGCTCCATATTTACCGATATGGGCGAAGAAAACAAACCCTTGGCTTTGCAATGGCAGCCTGTGGTGGTTGGCTTGCAAGGAGGTTTTATCGATAAACGCCTTGGGTTGGCGTGCTATACCGAGCACCAAATCTTTGAACGTTACCATCGTTTTCAACTTAAGGAACGCTTTAATAACAAGGAGGCCATTACCCTTAAAGAAATATACAATCTTCAGCCAGGCGATTTTGTAACCCATATCGACCACGGAATTGCACGCTTTGGTGGCCTCGAAAAAATCAATAACAACGGCAAAGAACAGGAAGCCATTCGTTTGCATTTTCTCAACAACGATCTTATTTATGTGAGTATCCATGCTTTGCATCGGGTGTCGAAATATGTGAGCAAAGACGGAACGGAGCCCAAGCTGAGTAAGTTGGGAACCAAAACCTGGTCGAACCTTAAGGATAAGGCCAAATCGAAGGTGAAAGACATTGCCAAAGATTTGATTGCCCTATATGCCAAACGAAAATCAACGCAAGGCTATTCTTACGATCCAGATAGTTTTATGCAAACCGAATTGGAAGCCAGCTTTTTCTATGAAGATACTCCCGATCAAACCAAAGCCACCGAAGACATCAAGCGCGATATGGAAAGCGAAAATCCCATGGATCGATTGGTGTGTGGGGATGTGGGGTTTGGCAAAACCGAGGTGGCCATTAGGGCTGCCTTTAAAGCAACTGCCGATAATAAGCAGGTGGCAGTATTGGTGCCAACCACCATTTTGGCTATGCAACATTACAATACCTTCAAAACTCGGCTCAAAGATTTTCCTGTGAAGGTGGATTACATCAATCGGTTTAGGAGCAGTGCACAGCAAAAAGAAACTTTGCAAAAACTAAAAGAGGGCAAAGTCGATATTCTGATTGGAACCCATCGCATAGTAAGCAAAGACGTGGAATTTAAGGATTTAGGGTTGCTTATCATTGATGAGGAACAAAAGTTCGGAGTAAGCATTAAAGAAAAGCTGAAAAACATTAAGGTAAATGTGGATACGCTAACGCTCACGGCCACCCCCATTCCGCGAACGTTGCAATTTTCGCTGATGGGCGCTCGTGATTTGAGCATCATCAATACGCCGCCACCCAATCGGTTTCCAGTACAAACGGAGTTGCATCCCATTAACGAAGACATTATTCGCGACGCCATATTGTACGAGATTTCGCGTAGAGGTCAAGTGTATGTCATCAACAATCGCATTCAGAATATTTACGATATCGCTTTGCTCATTCAAAAGCTGGTACCCAAAGCCAGAGTTGTTGTGGGACACGGTCAGATGGAGGGCGACAAACTCGAAAAAACCATGATGGATTTTATAGCCGGCGATTACGATGTGTTGGTGGCTACCACCATTGTTGAGTCGGGACTCGATATTCCCAACGCCAATACCATGATCATTTACGATGCTCAAAACTATGGATTAAGCGACCTGCACCAGTTGCGAGGTAGGGTAGGACGAACCAATAAAAAGGCTTTTTGCTACCTTCTTACTCCGCCCATTTCGGTTTTAAGTAATGAAAGCCGCAAACGTTTGCAAGCCATTGAAGAATTTTCAGATTTAGGATCGGGCCTTAACATTGCCATGCGCGACCTCGACATTCGGGGTGCGGGAAATATTTTGGGAGCCGAACAAAGCGGCTTTATTTCGGAAATAGGCTTTGAAATGTTTCATCAAATTATGGATGAGGCCATTCAGGAACTCAAGGAAACAGAGTTTAAAGAGGTTTTTGCTGAGGAAAATAGGAAGCGCAAGCAAGAGTTTGTACGCGAATGTAAATTTGAGTCAGACCTCGAATTACTTATTCCTGATACGTATATTCAACAATCTGCCGAGCGATTGATGCTTTACAAAAGGCTTGATAGCTGTAAAAATGAGGTAGAGTTGCAGGAGTTTGAAGCCGAAATGGCCGATCGCTTTGGTGCTTTGCCAGAAGAGGCGGTGGGATTGGTGCAAAGCTTAAAAACCCGCTGGATGGCTCAACAACTTGGTTTTGAGAAACTGGCGATCAAAAATCATAAAATGATTGCATGGCTCGTTTACCGTCAAGATTCGGATTATTATAGTGGACCTATTTTTGGGTCGTTAATTCAATACTTGCAAATCTATCCAAACCAAGGAGTTATGAAAGAAAGCGAGGGAAAACTGAGTTTAAATTTTGGCACAATGCTTACCATAAAACAAGCCCATGACAGGATTCATAACTTAAAAAATTGGGTAGATATTAAAGTGGGAGGGGAGTAATGCGGTAATGCGATAATGTGGTAATGCGGTAATGCGGTAATGGGGTAATGCGGTAATGGGGTAATGCGATAATGGAACACGGATGACACGGATATGGCAGATTTGCACGGATTCGATAATCTGTGATTATTTGCTTAATCCGCGTCATTAGCGTTCTATTTATTTGGAACACAGACAATACCAATTTAACGAATCATTGGGGGAAATTAGTCTAATGCGTGAGAATTATCGGGCTATTTTCTTTTTCCTTTTTTCTTTTATCGTTTTTGGATCACGAATTCACACGAAGTTTTAAACATTTGCTGAGCCGTTGGCAATAATTCTTATTTTTGAAATCGAAATATTATTTAAAAATTAGAAAACATGGCAGGAATCAATAAGGTAATTTTAGTGGGTAACTTAGGCGCAGATCCTGAAGTTCGTACCCTTGAGAACGGAACCAAAGTAGCTCAATTTAACATGGCTACCACCGAAAGTTATAAGGACAAAGATGGCAATTGGCAAGACCAAACCGAATGGCATCGCATCGTTTTATGGCGTCAGTTGGCCGAAAGGGCGGGTGGCAGCCTACATAAAGGATCAAAAATCTATTTAGAAGGAAAACTTCGCACCCGAAGTTGGGTCAATAAAGATAATCAAACCAATTATACCACCGAAATAATTGGTGACAAAATGTTGCTCCTCGACAAACGCGAAGGTGGCGGTTCCTTTAACGCTGCTCCCATTACCGAGGAAGATTATTCGACTCGGCCAGCAAGTGCTAGCTCGCAAGTGGCACCACCCATGCCCGATTTTTCAAGCACTCAAAATGCTGACGATCTTCCGTTTTAATCCATTTGGTTTAGCACTAAGCAAAGTTTTTAAGGTTTCACGACCCCCTTTTTTAAACTCATGATCAATTTTATAGCACAAAGTCTTGGTTTAAGTTCCAAGTCGGTGACAGGCTGTGTGGCACTTTTTGAAGAGGGCGCTGGCATTCCTTTCATAGCACGTTACCGCAAAGAGGCCACCCAAGGACTCGACGAGGTGGACATCAGTCGTATCAGCGAGGCACGGGTTCAGTTTTTAGAACTTCAAAAGCGTAAAGCCTTTGTAATCGATAGCATCGAAAAGCAAGGCCAACTCAATTCAGAACTTCGCAAAAGCATTGATCAGTGCACGCTTATGACCGATTTGGAGGATTTGTATTTGCCCTTTAAACCCAAGCGTAAAACTCGTGCCACCGTGGCCAAAGAAAGGGGTTTGGAGCCCTTGGCCAAAATTTTGATGAGTCAAAATATTCCAGATTTTTACTTTCGAGCCGAACGCTTTATTCGCCCTCCCGAGGTAGAGTCGGCAGATGAAGCTATTGATGGAGCCTTGGATATCATCGCCGAATGGATTAGTGAGCGGCAAATAGTGCGAAGTCGTTTGCGCCAAGTGTGGCAACGCAGAGGCCGGCTGGTGTCGAAAAAGGATGCCAAAGCCGAAGACACTCAATCCTTATTTCAGAGTTTTTACAGCACCGAGGAAGCCCTGCATCGGGTGCCTCATCATCGTATTTTGGCCATGTTTAGGGGAGAGAATGAAGGTATTCTCAAACTGAAGCTTCAAGCCGATGAAGATGAAGTGCTGGATCAAGTGAGCAAATTGGTTTTACGGCCACAATCGGCTTGCGAAAATGAAATAGCCAAGGCCATCCGCGAAAGTTATAAGCGTCTCATTGCGCCTTCGTTAGAAACTGAATTTAGGACCCAGCTCAAAGAAAATGCCGATGCAGCAGCCATTCAGATTTTTGCCGAAAACCTGCGTCAATTGTTGATGGCCAATCCCATGGGGCAGAAGGTGACTCTTGCCTTAGATCCAGGTTTTAAAAGTGGCTGCAAGCTGGTGATATTGGATGCACAGGGGAAGCTCCTGCACAACGAAACCATTTATCCTCACCCTCCCCAAAACGAATATAAACAAGCCCAACGCAAACTGCAAAGTTTAGTTAATGCATACAAAGTAGAAGCTGTAGCCATAGGAAATGGAACGGCAGGGAGAGAAACGGAGTTGCTATTGCAAAACACGCCCTTCGATAGAAAAGTAATGGCGGTGAGCGTTAACGAAAGTGGAGCCTCAGTATATTCTGCCAGCCCCTTAGCTCGAGCCGAATTTCCCGAATACGACCTTACCGTGCGCGGGGCAGTGAGCATTGGCCGCCGACTCATGGATCCCTTGGCCGAATTGGTAAAAATTGATCCCAAATCCATTGGAGTGGGTCAATATCAGCACGATGTGGATCAGAAGAAACTTCAAAGCAAACTCGATCAGGTGGTGATGAGCGTGGTGAGCAATGTGGGCGTGGAGCTCAACACAGCAAGTAAAGAACTGTTGCAATACATTGTGGGCATTGGTCCCGCTTTGGCACAAAAAATTGTGGATTATCGCAATCAGAACGGAGCTTTTGAAAGTCGAAAACAATTGAAGAAAATCTCGGGTTTTGGCGAAAAAGCCTATGAACAATCGGCAGGATTTATTCGCATCCGCAATGCTAAAAACCCCTTGGACAATACCGCCGTTCACCCTGAGAGTTATGCCGTGGTGGAACGTATGGCCAAACATTATAAAGTGACGGTGGAGCAACTTATTGCCAATGAAGAATTGCTCAACAGCATCGACACAAAGCTATTTATCGACGAAAAAACAGGGACTTTTACCTTGGCTGATATTGTGCAAGAATTGAAGAAGCCTAATCGTGATCCACGAACCCGAACCAATTTTTTTGAATTTGACAAGAATATCACCAAGCCCTCAGATCTTAAAGAAGGAATGTTGTTGTACGGTTTGGTGACCAATATAACGGCTTTTGGAGCCTTTGTGGACGTGGGGGTGCATCAGGACGGACTGGTGCACATCAGCGAAATGGCCGATACTTTTGTCAATGACCCACACAAAGTGGTGAAGTTGAATCAGAAGGTAAGAGTGAGAGTGGTTTCGGTGGAAATGGACCGAAAACGAATACAACTCAGCATGAAGGGGTTTTAGTATAAGGGAGGTCTTAAAAATGCTTTTTCTACGTTGAACTTACGGTCTAATTCTTCATGAAAGTCTGCTGGCGGAAGCATTTTAAAACTGTCTTTAATTTCTTCAAATAATTCAGGTTGATTTTCCTTTACTGATAGAACTTACGCAATTCAAGAAATGTTTCAAGCCAGGCTCGCTTCTTAATGCCATATAACTCCAT
>DZDC01000060.1 GCA_022736595.1 Draconibacterium orientale
GAGTTTTTCAAGTGGTTAGTTTAATGAGATTTAAGGGAGTAATGGACAAAATTATTGCTTTTATAATTATGGTTCGAGAATATGTATATTGAAAGGAACTTCTTCTTCTTTATCTTTTTTAAACTGTACTTTTCCTTCTATCAAAGGCTTAGCGTCCATGAGTTGGCCGATAAGTCGTATTGAGTTTATCTTCATCTCACCAATATCCAGCATATCAGTTTGGTGATTAAGGTTTTCTTCAATGCTAGTTAGAAATATTGATTTAGGATTATGGGTGTTGTTTTTGGAATTGGAGGTGTAGGCGATATAAAGCTTATCGTTGTATTTTTTGGCTGTGATGTTGTTCCTATAGTATGCTGAAGAAAAAAATTGTCGCTTCAGGATGTATTTATAATCTACCAATTTGCCTTCTGGAGTTATTTGCAATGCTATGAGATTGTTGATAAGGGACATGCTGAATCCAAAAGAAGCCATTTCATCCTGCAAGGCCACATAATTGTCACCCATTTTGAAAACACCAATTGCATGTAAAGAATAAAAATCGACCAATTCTTTGTTGAACTTGGTGCTTTTTAAACTGTATTTCTCTTTTTCCTCTGCCCCTTGCATACGCATTTCTAGAGTAAAAGGAAGGGTGCTGATTTTGCTTGTGTCGATGCTCTCATCTTCGTATGGATTGAGCCAAAAGGCTCCAAAACCATCGAAATTGATGCTGCCAGCAAGGCTATAGGCTCCAGTAAATAAAATGCTGTCGGGGCGCAATACGTGGAGGTTATATTCTCTGAAGTAATATCGATTTTCGGGAATGACAATCCTCAATGGTTGATAATCTTGATGCGATTGATAGATGATAATGGAAAGTACGCCCAACTGATCTCTACGAAAAACAGTGTACTTGGTCATGTATTTGTATATGGAATAAGATTTCCCCTCATTGTACTCGGCCTGACTTTTATAACCGCGGCTTATGTATAATAAATTGCCCTCGTCGTCTAAAGTCATGTCCCCATTGACACTATAGCCCATTTCTGAGGATATAATTTTGGTATTATCGGCATTGTTTAAATGTAGTTTCTCATCGAAAACCAGTATTATCTGAGAACTTGCATCCAAATTGAAAAGGTTACCTTTCACAAGGAAAAGGCTAATGTATTTTGAATTGGGACTTTCGAGGATCTTCAGTATAGCAAAGTCATTGGGCACTTGGTGAATCATTTTAAGAGCTCCCACGGTTTCACTTTTGCGATCGATGGTTAGGTGGAAGAAATAGCTGGTCTCTTTTTCTTTGTTATTGAAAAAAGTAAGTAGGTAGATGCTGTCTTCTGTAATGGATGCATGGGAGATGCCACCAATTTGATCATGATTATTACGGTACACAGCCCTCGAAATTTCAGTATCATTTTCATCCAGAGTTAGCATGGTAAATAGCTTGTTATCAGAATCATAGTAAAGCCTGAGATCGCCTTTCTCGTGTATCAAAAAACCAAAACTGCTTTTAGGATTATCTACGGTGCTTGTAATCAATTCAAACATTTGCTTTTCTGATTTTTGTCCCATAGTATAAATCGAAATACAGAGTAGGCTGAGGGCGAGGAAAATGGATTTCATGGGGTAACGTTTTATTTAATGCTTAATTTTGAATGTTTAAAAACGAATTCCGGCAACAAGTCGGATAGAAAATACAAAGGAAACATAGTTGTATTTTTCATCGCTTGATCTATAATACCAAGGAACATCGTCAAATACGCCATCGTAATAATGAATGAAGCGTGGTCCCATTTCTATATCGAGTGAGCCATAAATGGGCAAATGGGTTTCCAAAACTAAAGGGGAAACTAATATTATCAAGTCGTTCATTAAGGCAACGTCAAAAGGGCGAAAAACATAACCTACACCCACAGCAACATTGGTTTTAATAAAAGGCATGATTTGCCTAAAATCGAATCGATAATGCAGCCCCGGTTTAGCCACATTGTATTCCAAATAATCAAAGGTTTGAAAGTCTTTGTCCAAGAAGAAATATTCTCTATTGGGGAGGTGATAGATAAGACTGCCAGTGAACATAAAGGTATTTTCTTTTTTGTTTTTAATAAACCAACCATATCCGAGGGTATAATTGCCCACGATTGGGCCAAAGGCCTCAGTGAAAATGAGGTTTTTTGGCTCATTTGACTTTTTAGAATCACTAAAATACTTTGCATTATCATCTTGAGCAAGCCCATATTGATTAGTTGTCAATAAAAGAGTTAGGATAAGGAAAATGGGATAAACTTGTTTCATTTTAATGGATTTTGATTTTTATAGATTAAGCCTATTTTTTCAATTCAAGCTGAAAGGTTTTTATGGGATCATTGGAGCCTTTCATTTTCATAGTTCCATCCACGGTATTGCCTTCAAGAGGAGTCCCTGTATTGAAGTCAATAAACTTAATCCCCATTTCCGAAACATCCAGTATATCAATTTCCATTTTATCAACCTCCGAAATTACCGCCACGTCAATAAACTCAGCAAAAAGGTTGAGGCTTCGGGTATTGTATTCGTAAATGATATAAAGCTTTTCGTCGTACGATTTTGATGTGATACCGAGTTGCGGATATCCATTGATGCTTTTCTGACTCTTATTTATCGGAATCATATTCACTATTTTACCTTGGGCATCGTTGATGATTACATATAAATCTTTATGATGGATATAGGGGTATTTTCCTCCTGCGGGGGTCAATGAAATTTGCTCTTCAAAGATGGAATAATAGTTCTCATTCACCTTGTGCATTCCTATGAGCGAAAGGCTGTACCAGTCGAGGAGTTCTTTCTGTGTATTGCTTTGCTTCATTTTATAGAGTTCGTTTTCATCATAACTTTGTAGTCTAACATCAAGTGTGTAGGGTATTTTGCTGATTTTTCCGTTTTCTACTGATTCCTCAGTAAAAGGGTTAAACCAAAAGGAAATAAATCCATCGAAGTTGACGCCTTTAGGATTGCTGTAGGAGGCGATAAAAAGCATGCTATCGGGTCGAAACATTGAAAAAGCGGCTTCGCGCACATAAATATCGTTTTCTGGAATCCTAAAATTCACCGAATTGTAGTTGTCGTCAGCGAAGAAGATTACTGCATTCAACACCCCAAGTTGAGCTCGTCTGAATACATCCACGTTCATCCCAGAAATTAATTTTTTATAGGTCTTGCCTTCGCTGGCTTCTTTTTCTGAATTGTAACCTCGGTAAATAAAAGCCAAGTTGCCTTCATTATCCACGCCCGAAAACAGAGCTAAAGAATAAGTATATTCAGAATACTTAAGTTTCATTTGGCCCTCATTTATGATTTCATTTTTATCGTTGAAAACGTAAATTAACCGTGGCTCGCCTGCCTTTTTCTTCCATTTATCGTAAATGAAAACACCCACGTTTTGATCGGGACTAAAAAAGTCTTTAACTTTATAATAGGCATATTCCATCTCAGCAATGGTGGTAAGGTTACTCACATTTTTAGATTTACGATCCACTGTAAAGCTATAAATAATTACTTTATCTGATTTTTTGCTTTCAAATTCAGTGAGCACATAAATGAGCTCGTCAGTAACAGAAATTTTGAGTACAGCACCCATGTTTGACTCCTTGATGACATAACTTTCAGTGGCATCCAAAACCCCATTTTCGCTGAATTCTAGTAGTTTAAGTGTTTTGGTTTTTTTGATATAGGTAACTCTATAATTATTAATTTCAAAGTGGGAACCATCGTCAGGGTCAGGAATTTCTTGGTTAAAGATAGAGCCAGATTTTAAGTTGAAAACTCCATTTTTGGAGGTTTGACCCAAGGAGGTCAAGGAAATCAATAAAGCTACTAAAGTAATAAAAGCGATTTTCATTAGGGGTAAATTTGAATTATGTGTTAGTAATCTGTGATATTCATTGATATAAGCCCAAAACAGAAAGTGAATTGCCTAAAGAGGAAATAAGTAAATGCTGTGTTTGGCTTTATAAAACAAAACAAAACAAAAATAGTGAAAACTTTTTTCAAAAAATCCAAAACATTAATTTTTTATCGCTCCTTATTCGCATCATTAAAAATGAGTTTTTATCGCGGTTTTATAACTGAGAAATTATGTTGTGTCATAAATCAATTTTCTTACTTTTGTGTACTTAATCGAGCCGTAGGAATGTCGCAACTTAAACACAAATTTCTTTCTGATTCTGAGCAAATCGCCTTTGACGCTAAGCACCGTGGAGTCATCAAATTCAATATTGGTAAATACGATCAAGCCGTAGTGCGCGGAAAGCAGCAATATTTTAATCTGAAGCTTGCTCGTGACCGTGCTGCACGTATCAAACGCAATGTGGTAAACGATTTGGAGAAATACCTAAAGGAATTTGAGTTCAATTTTCAGCGCAATGGCGGTCAATTGCTTTGGGCTAATGATGAGCATGAAGCCATTGCAATGATCCTTGAATTGGTAAAAAAGCATCAAGTGCGTAAAGTGGTAAAATCCAAATCCATGGTGACCGAAGAAATTGAACTCAACCACCACTTACAAGCTTTTGGAGTGGAGACCTTGGAGACCGACTTAGGCGAATACATTGTACAGTTGGCTGGAGAGAAACCTTATCATATAGTTACGCCCGCCATGCATAAAAGCAAGGAAGATGTGGCGTTGCTGTACCACCAGAAGTTTGGTACTTCCGAAGAAGCCAGTCCCGAAGAGATTACCCAATACACTCGATTGAAGCTGCGTGAGAAATTTATCCAAGCCGACATGGGCATTACCGGTGCCAATTTCTTGGTGGCCGACATTGGAGCCATTGCCCTTACCGAAAACGAAGGAAACGGTGTGTTGACCATGTCGATGCCTAAGGTGCATGTGGCCATCGTTGGTATCGAAAAGGTGATCCCCAGCATCAAAGATTTAGATTTATTCTGGTCGTTGCTGGCCACCCACGGCACAGGACAGCAAATTACGGTTTACAACAGCTTAGTGAGCGGCCCTCGCCAAGCCGATGAAGTGGATGGTCCTGAAAATATGTACGTGATTCTACTTGATAATGGCCGATCCAATTTGCTCAATCAAGACCCTCAAAAGGTAGCCCTTAGCTGCATTCGCTGTGGTGCTTGTCTCAATGTTTGCCCTGTGTATAAGGCCATTGGAGGATATACCTACAACACCACTTACAGCGGCCCCATTGGAGCGGTCATTACCCCTCATCTCAAGGGTTTTGCCGATTATGGTCACCTGAGTTATGCCTCTACACTTTGTGGCAGGTGCACCGAAGAATGTCCTGTCAATATTCCCCTTCACGAGATGTTGCTTTACAACAGGCGCGATACCATAAAGGCTGGATTGGGCGATCCTACTTTTGGAAAAATCATGAAAGCCTACAAAATTGCCATGGGCAAACGCTGGATTTTGGAAACTATCCCGGTAAGTTTTAAAAATATGGGCATGGAAATGCTCTTTAAAAAAGCTTGGGGACCGAGGCGTCAACTACCTACTTTTCAAACTTCCTTTAGAAGTCGGTGGATGCAACATCATAAATCTTAATACTCCACGTTAAAGGAGGGGTCTATACTCTACTTCGTTAAAAGATATTTTTAGTTTTCATTCAAAATAAGCGCAATTGATATGAGATTATTCCTTCTTGCTTTTTTATTTTTGGGATTGCTGTTTGAAGCTCAAGCTCAAACCAAGAAAATTACCATTTCGGGTTATATCAAAGAAAAAACTTCGGGCGAATTACTCATCGGTGTTAATGTTTACCTGCGGGGTACACAGACGGGTACAGTGAGCAATACCTATGGTTTTTATTCTTTAACCATCGAGCCTAAGCCAGCAACCTTGGTCTATTCCTATGTGGGCTATGAAGATGTGTTACTTGATATTTCAAAAATCACTAAAGACACCAATCTTGTTATCCATCTTAACCCTCAGGTTTCCCTTTCTGGAGTAACCATCTTTGCCGACCACGATAAGCAAAGCGATAAAGCTCAGATGAGTGTGGTAACGGTGCCGGTTAAGCAAATTCGTGATATTCCCGCATTGTTGGGAGAGAAGGATGTGTTTAAGGTTTTGCAACTGATGCCTGGAGTTAGAGGAGGCAGTGAAGGCAGTTCTGGATTGTATGTGAGGGGTGGCGGGCCAGATCAAAACTTGATTATCCTCGACGATGCCACAGTGTACAATGCCATGCACCTTTTCGGATTCTTCAGCGTTTTCAATGGCGATGCCATCAAAAGTGTGGAGCTTTACAAGGGAGGTTTCCCTGCTCGCTACGGAGGGAGGTTGTCGTCGGTTTTAGATTTAAATCTTAAAGATGGCAACAAAAACAAATTTGGGGGTGAAGGAAGTATCGGTTTAATTTCCTCACGTTTGATGCTCGAGGGTCCAATCATAAAAAATAAATCTTCCTTTATGATTTCAGGAAGAAGAACTTACATTGATGTGCTGGCTGCCCCCATCACTTCATTGGCCACCGATGGGGCATCAGCAGGCTATTATTTCTACGACCTCAATATGAAAGTTAATTACGAAATCAGTCCCAAAGACAAAATATATTTGAGTGCCTATTTTGGTCGCGATAAGTTCTACAGCGGGTATAAAGACCAAATTCAGTCTTATGATTACAAACTCTTTTGGGAGAATGCAACTTCCACCCTTCGTTGGAACCATCAGTTCTCCAGCAAACTTTTTAGTAATTTGAGTTTTGTCTTTAGCAATTATCAATTTGTGGTGAGCAGTGAGCAGAAGGATAACAACAGTGAATATTTTAAACTTCGTTATAAATCCGGTATTCGCGACTTAAGTCTTAAAAACGATTACAGTTGGGTGCCCAATCCAAACCATTATGTACGAATGGGTTTTAACTTAATCAATCACCTCTTTACACCTAGCGCTGTTACCATTCAAGTTCCAAATCAAGAAGTTGAATTTTCGGTTCAAAAGCTGAATAGCTACGAAACAGCCATGTATATTGAAGATGAATGGATGGTCTTTCCTAAGTTTAAAGTTAACGGAGGTTTGCGATTTAGCAATTTTAACTATGCTGCTAAGTCTTATTTTGGTTTGGAGCCTCGCCTTTTGATGAGTTATCAAATCAAAAACAATCTGGCCATCAAGGGTAGTTACTCTATGATGAACCAATACATCCATTTACTTACTTCCACAGGTATCAGTTTACCCACCGATCTTTGGGTGCCAGCCACCGACCGCATTGGCCCGCAGGATGCCCATCAAGTGGCTATGGGAGTGGTGCGCGACTTTGAAAATCCCAACTTTACCGTTTCTGTGGAGGCTTATTACAAAAAGATGAACCACATCATTGGTTATAAGGAGGGTAGTAGCTTTTTGATGATTGAGGAACCCGATGGCAACCAGGAGTTTCATTACGAAGATGCCGTTACTGTGGGGCAAGGGTTTAGTACCGGATTGGAAGTATTGGCACAGAAAAAGCAGGGGAAATTTACCGGTTGGATTGGTTACACCTTGTCCTATACCCAGCATCAGTTTAACGAACTCAACAATGGAAAACCCTTTTTTCCACGGCACGATCGCCGTCACGATGTAAGTGTGGTGGGTATTTACGAGATAAGCAAAAAGATTACCCTCAGTGCCACTTGGGTGTACGGAACGGGGGATGCCATTACGTTAGCCACCGATAATTATATTGGTTATCAACACAATCCACTCGCTCAACTTACGGGAAATAACCAATACTGGGGCTATCAATTTGCCAATTATTATGGTGAGAAAAATAGTTTTCGTATGGCTCCCTATCACCGCTTCGACATTGGAGCTCAGTTTCATAAAGACTTGAAATGGGGTGGCAAACGAACCATTGAAGTTTCGTTGTACAATGCCTATAACCGCCACAATCCGTATTTCTATTACACCGCTTACAGCAACCAAGCCAATTATCTTGAACTACGTCAGGTGAGCCTATTCCCCATAATTCCGAGCATTTCATACTATTTAAAATTCTAGTTAAAAAAATTAGTTATGCGTAAAATATTTTTCCTTTTGTTTTTATCCTTGGCTTTTGTAGCCTGCGACGAGAAGGCCCAAATTGAAATTCCAAATTCGGAGCCCAAGCTGGTGGCAGCGTCATTTATCGAAGCCAATCAGGATACCTTGGAGGTGTTTTTGAGTTGGACCCTTCCCATTTATTATAATGTTGACGGTGAGTTGAAATCTGAGGCCGGAGCTGAGGTGAGTTTGTCGAAGGAAGGACAAACCTTTCCATGCTATTATGATGCTACTAAGGAGCGCTACATTGCCTTGGTGTTAGGTTTTCAAGGTGGAGATGAGATTAGTTTAAATGTGAATTACAAAAACGAAAAGCAGTTGAAAGCCACCACCATTTTATCGCCTGCACCTCAATATGATATCAATTATTTAGGATTGAAACATGTTAATGAGATGGACTGGGACGAATATTACCATCAGATTGAGTTTACTTGCCGCAATGCCGAGGCTTCTAACTTTTACCGCATGCTTTTCCACGTTTATATTTCCAATCCCAACATGCAAGGTTACACTTCCGAGTATTTTTTGGAAGATTATAGCCTACATCAGCTTACACCCAATCAGAAAATAACCCTTCTTTTGAGCGATTATAATTTATATGATGCCAATACAGTGGTAGATTCGATTCGGTATTATGTTTACGGTCTCAACGAAGATTACTATCGGTACCACACTACCCTTTGGAACAATCAATACAACGATGTATTTGTGGAGCCCACCATTGTTTACAGCAATGTGGAAGGAGGACTGGGAATATTATCGGGGTACCACCGTACGAGTGGTGTTTTTTAATAGGGATTTAACCCAAAGGTGAATGCTTTTTTCTAACTTCGCAACTTAATATTACAAACCATGGAAATACAACGATTAAAAATAGACTTTACTAATACACAAGCTTTTATCAATGCCCAAGAGCTCAATGATTTTGGCCAACGCATTGCGGGAATCCAACAAAATATGGAGGCCTTGGATTGTGCCGGTTCCGAGTTTTTAGGATGGCAACATTTGCCCTCGCAAACTCCCGATGCCATGCTCGACGATTTGGTAGCCACCGCACAGAAGCTTCGTGCAAAATCTGAGTTTTTTGTGGTAATAGGAATCGGCGGAAGTTATTTGGGTGCACGAGCCATTATCGACTCCTTGAACAATCCTTTTGCAGCTTATCATTCCGATGCAGGACCAAGGATTCTTTATGCGGGCAATAACTTAAGCGAAGATTATCACTACCGCATGCTCAAGCTGCTCGACAAGCACGATTACAGTGTGGCTGTTATCTCCAAATCGGGAACCACCACGGAACCCGCGGTAGCTTTCAGATTGTTGAAACAGCACCTTGAAAATAAGTATGGAAAAGCTGAAGCCGCTCAACGCATTGTGGCCATTACCGACGAATCAAAAGGCGCCCTGCGCACCTTGGCTTCACAAGAAGGCTACAAAACTTATGTAATTCCTGATAATGTGGGAGGTAGGTATTCGGTTTTAACCCCTGTTGGACTTTTGCCAATTGCAGTGGCAGGTTTCGACATTAAAGCTTTGATGCAAGGAGCCCGTTTTATGGAACAAGATTGTTTGCCTCAAAATGGCGTTGAAAACAATTTGGCAGCACAATATGCCATATATCGCAATGCCTTGCATACTCAAGGTTTTGATAAAGAAATACTCATCAACTTTAATCCCGCTTTGGTTTACTTTACCGAATGGTGGAAGCAACTTTATGGCGAAAGCGAAGGCAAAGAGCACAAAGGAATTTTCCCTGCCGGAGCCAATTTTACCACCGATTTGCATTCCATGGGTCAATACATACAAGAAGGACCTCGCAGGCTTTTTGAAACCCTAATTTCAGTTGAAAAAAGCAAACACCAGCTTGGAATTCCAAAGGATGATTCAGATCTCGATGGACTCAACTACCTCCAAGGCAGTAATATCGAATACGTAAATCAGATGGCCGAAACGGGTACCGTGCTTGCGCATCTCGATGGCGGCGTGCCCATTATCAAAGTGATGATGGAGCGTTTGAATGAAGTCAATCTGGGTCAACTGATCTATTTCTTTGAGCTGGCATGCGCCTATAGCGGATATTTACTGGAGGTTAATCCCTTTGATCAACCTGGGGTGGAAGCCTATAAGAAAAATATGTTTGCACTTCTTGGAAAACCTGGCAACGAAACCGAAACTCAAAAAATTAGAGCTCGTTTGAATATCTAATTTGGGCGATTTGAAAGCCGATTTTTTCGGAAAGCTATAAATTAGGTGAAATATTGAGGGATTGTTAAGAGGTTAAGTCAATTTAATTTGATTTTGCTTTGGTCTCGAAGCTATTTTGCCTAATTAATTTTCGAACTGATTACCCTCCAGTATTCGGTCCAATCCCAGTTGTGTGTTCCAAAAAAACATTCATCAAAATGGTAGGTCATTCTAATATTCAAATACACAAAACCCAGGAGAATTACAAATACCGGTAATTTTATGGCATTGCTTTTTTCTAGAATTTGGTTCAACAAAAAAGAAAAAGCGATTGAAAATATGGAAAAATATTCAACGTAAGATCGTGCTCCAAAAGAACAACCGAAATTGGGTTGTGACCAAGAAGATAGTACATAGGTCAGCAAAATAAATAAAGACGTCAGGACCATTCCTTCTTTTCTAAGGCTTGGTTTTATTAGCATTAAAACCATCGAAATCAATATAATAAGAAAGAATGGGGTATAGGGGAGCAATCCATTATTTGGAGAAAATAGTGTAATTTGAGGAACTGGATGGAGCCAATTAAATCCAATATTTCCGTAGGAATAATTAATAAATGAGCCGCTTAAATATTTCCAATATAATAATTGAGGAAGGAAAACCACAAAAACAAGGAGTGTGATGAAAGCCAATTTTGGAAAATTAATAAGCAGTTTGACTTTCTCCAAAAAAGCGCTCCAAGAATTAAAAACCATAAAAAAAGCGGCTAAAATAAAAAGCAAATTAGTTGGCCTGATTACGACAATCATCGAAGCTGTTACAGTTAATTTAACCAAATCAAGGATGGTGATTTTATAAGAAATATCGATTTTTTTCAAGAAATACAAAAACATGCTAAACAAGGAAAATGAATAAACATGTGACATTCCCGTTTCGTCAATGGAATAATTCAACAGATTTGTAGCGAAAAGAATAAAAAAGGAAGTGAGCAAAACCACCCTTTTGGCGTAGAAGAGCAGTAAAAATTTTGATAAAAAAAGAAGGCCAATCACGAGCCAAAAAACGGCAGCAACATTTACCGATTTATGGTGACTTTTCGAAAATCCTGGGGGGTTGGGATCATTTTCAGCGACAAAAGCGTTGGCTAAAAAATAAAATGGGGCTTGCATCAATGCAACAGCGTAGGTGTATCTTGTTTCAACTTTTCCGGTGCTATAATTCAAAATAAAACCAGTTCCTGTTTTAAAATCAATGGAGTCTGGAAAATTATTTATATCCATGTCATATTCAAAAACAAAGGGCAAGTAAACAGAGTAACCCGATTTGTCGGCCCAAAGCTCGCTACGATAATTATACAATCCAGAATGGGCGTGCTTATTAAAAGCTAAGAAACTCATTAATAGCGCAAACGCACTGATTAAGACCCAATTAATCCATTTTTTATTATTTATTTCTGGCTTCATAAACATTCAATATCATTTAATTTGAGGGTGCTTTTGATTTAGTTTTAGTAAAATTAAGTACAAAAGGTTAAAGCAACTTCGATACCCAAAAATATCAATTTTTATCAATTTTTATCAATTTTTATCAATTCTAAAACTTGATGATAAAACGAGTCTATGACGTCCTTTAAACAACCCATTGAATTTTCCTGTCTTTTTTAGCTTCTGTAAATAAAAAATGAAGCTCAAATTGTAGAAACCCCAAAACCTTATATGGTCTTCGCAATTCAATATTTTAATCGCCTTGAATTTTTTTATTGTTCAACAAAGTAAATTTCTACATTTGTGACAGCTTTGAAAGCCAAAAACCTATGAAAGATCACTGGCGCGATTTCCTTAACTTTAATAAAACCGAACGCAGAGGAGTGTTTGTTTTGCTTTCACTGGTGTTGGTATTATTGATTTTAAACTTTACCCGCCCTTTTGATGTTTTTGAGATGCGTGATTTTAGTTTCTGGGATTCGGTGGTGGGCCGACTCACTTTAGATTCATCTCAAACCTCATCAGCGTACAAAACTCAATCAAACCAAAGCTTCACGCGCAAAAATTTTGACCCCAACACCACCACTTTTCAAGAGTGGATAAGTATGGGTCTAAAGCCTTACCAAGCCAATAGTATTTTAAAATATTTGGCCAAGGGTGGGAGTTTTGAAACCCCTGAAGATCTGCGCAAAATGTATTGCCTTTCGTCGGGCGAATGCGATATTCTTATTCCTTACATTTACATCGAAAGCATGATGAAATCAGGAATGGAAGGCTCCAATTATCAAAGCTATTCCAAACCCAGCCCATTGCCCATGTACGACCTTAACCACGCCACCCTCGAAGACCTGATTGAAATCAAAGGAGTGGGGCCTGCAACGGCAAAAGCCATCCTTCAATACCGCGATAAACTCGGAGGTTTTCACCAAGTGGACCAGTTAAAAGAGGTCTATCTCATCGACTCCACCCGCTATAACCTCATCTCAAAACAGTGTTTGCCCCCTACCGACAGTCTCCGAAAAATAGATTTGAACCACAGCGATTACTACGCCTTAAAAAAGCATCCTTATTTTTCAAATCGGCTGGCTTACGAATTGGTTCAATACAAGCAACTTAAAGGGAGCTTTAAAACCTTAAACGAATTGCGCAATGTTAAAGGAATGAACGATAGCATTTTTGAGAAAATAAGCCCGTACCTTAAAATCAAATAAACACAATCTTATGGCCAAACCATTTTCAATATTTAAAAATTACCCTTCCACTTTTTGGATAGCCAACACCATTGAATTGTTTGAACGAGCGGCTTGGTATGGGTTTTATATGCTTTTTGCCAATTATCTCACCTCTGGAACCGAGTTGGGCGGACTTGAATTTAGCCAATCGCAAAAGGGAATCATCATGGGGGTGGGAACCGGTATTTTGTATCTGCTTCCCATACTCACGGGAGCCATTGCCGATCGATTTGGTTACCGCCGCATGTTAACTGTAGCGTTTAGTTTTTATTTCTCCGCCTTTTTACTGTTTCCCCATTTTTCGTCTTTTGCTGGGGTTTTTGCCATGTATATTTATTTAGCCATTGGCGCTGCGCTTTTCAAACCCATCATTTCGGCCACCATTTCCAAAACCACCACCTCCGAAACTTCCAGCGTGGGCTTCGGTATTTTTTATATGATGGTGAACCTGGGAGCTTTTATTGGTCCACTGATTACCATGTTGTATCGAGGACAGACTTTTTATATTTCCGCGGGCCTTATTGCATTGAACTTTATCATGCTGCTATACTATCGCGAGCCCAACCGTAGCCAGCAAAATACGCCTTTGATCCAAAGTTTAAAAACCATTTTTTACAACATTTACACCGTAATTAAAGATTTTAGGTTTATGGCGTTTCTCTTAATTGTGGCGGGTTTTTGGACCATGTATTTTCAACTCTTTATGACCTTGCCCGTTTTCATTGCCCAGTGGGTCGATAGCAGTAGTATGTATCGCTTTTTTATGGAATATTGGCCAACCATAGCACAAAAATATGGACAACATGGGCAAATGGAGGCTGAGTTTATCACCAATTTTGATGCTTTTTATATTATTCTGTTTCAGGTAGTTATTTCAACCTTGGTAATGCGCATGCGCCCTTTAAACACCATGATGATGGGCTTTGTGGTGGCCACCGTGGGTATGAGCCTTACCGTGCTCACTCAAAATGTTTGGTTTACTTTGGCTGCACTTTTGGTGTTTGGCATCGGCGAAATGTCGGCAAGTCCCAAGATTACAGAGTATATCGGGCGCATTGCCCCCGTAGAAAAGAAGGCGCTTTTTATGGGGTTTACTTTTATTCCGGTCTTTTTAGGAAATCTTCTGAGTATTCCCGTGGCTGGTCCTTTTTATGAGCGCATGGCCGACAAATACCTTTTGGCGCAACGCTTTGCCACGGAGCAGGGCGTGGATATTCCCCTTGAACTCGGTCAAACCAAGTCCTTTGAATACATTGCCAATTC
>DZDC01000192.1 GCA_022736595.1 Draconibacterium orientale
GCCACACCCAACTCTTCCAGCCGCCAGAAGTTGACTGAGCTGGTGCGACGGTAGGTGCCGTAGACGGTATAGTCCTTATCGAGAAGGAGCTGGGTGAGATAGGCGCCATCTTGGCCGGTGATGCCTGTGATTACAGCAGAAATCATGTAAAATCCTTAAGAAAAGAAATATTTTTCAAGAACACAGAAATGATTCTGGTATCCAATCTGCTTACCTGACGGGCATCAGGCAATGAAAATGAAATTCGATTAAATCCATTTCTTAACATCGGCCCAGGTAGATGAAAAGTTGCATCTCCCGAAATAATCTTGGAGACGACGAGTTTTTCATTTAATAAAATGCCAATACCCTGAAAACCGAAAACCGACAGAGTCACCTTAATGGATGATACCAAACTAATCTCATCCGGGAAATTGAATTCAATATGGGAGGTATATCCATCACTCCATCTCCCAACTTCTTCTGGATGGTGCCAACCACGCCATGAAACTCGTAAATCTTTGAAACAGACTTCATCGCCAGCCTTTACTAGGGAATCGTAAAATGATGAATCGATGAGGTTATTCAATTTAGTATGAAATACATCTTTTCTAAATTCTTTGGAAAAATTTGATAGTAAATTTCTCAGGGTATCAGAAGAAATATCGTCAAGTCCAGCCAAATACTTGGTCTTTCCCAGTAAGTCATCTTGACTTTCATATGAATAAAAACCATCCGGTGCCATTGAAGCAATTTCATAAGGGCCACCTTGGTTTGGAACAATAACAAAACAACCAGCGCTACACGCCTCAAGAGGAGTAATCCCAAAGTGCTCTGACTTTTCTGGATGTATCTTAGAATCAATACCAAAACCTGAGCCATGCCAATAAATAGAGGAAATTGAATAATAATGTGAGAGCCGTTCCACGCTAGCATCTGGAATAATTTCTACATTGAATCCAAGAGAAGAGTCAATGCATTTTTTGTAATAACTTCTGTGCTCAAATTCAGGACGAGTTGAGCCAATTAAAACAAGCTTCCAATCCTTAAAACATTCATTAGAAACAAATTTTTTAAAGGTATCAATAATAAATAATTGGTTCTTGGAGTGATCTCCCACAAAGAATCGTCCAACGGATAAAATTATTTTTTCCTTAAAAAGCCTTGGATAAAAATCAACGTAAGGGGGTACAACAACAACCGAAGATGGTTTTATTGATTTGTTTTCCAATATATTATTGCGCACAAAATTGCTATAGCATACGTATTTGTACATACCTGCATTTTCTACTGGGGAGTTAGAGTGCAATTTTTTATCAAAAGGGAATTGGCAAATATATACTGAATTCGGTGATTTTTTTGGAAATGGGGGGGCTATTGAGTTTCCAATTACAACTGTTAAGTCCCAACTCATCTCATTCGCCTCGCTCAATGTAATTATATTGAGTGCGGACAATGTCAAATTCAAGCTCGCGCCCATTTGACGGAGACGTGTATAGCTATAAAGATAAGGCAGCACCAAGTAAACATCGTGTTCAACAGCAAGATATTCGGCTATTGATAAAAAATATTTTTCCCCCCCCCCAGGGATCAGTGAGAATGGTGTATACAGCATAGCTTTGGGCCTGCAATTTAGACTACCCCATATTCTGTCCGAACTATTGTAAGTAGGGATTGGGAGTGCCTTTGCACCTGGAACCTTTTGCTCTTCAATTGAACAGGAGTCCCTAGCGCTTAGATAGCGTCCCCACCGATCTAGAAATTTTGTCTTATTCACAGACACAACGTTTGAAGTTAAAGACAAGCCGTGCGAAGGATCCGCGGAGGTGGCATTTTCATTATGATAAATAAGTAAATTTGGATTGCAATAAACATTACCACCATAACTCTTAAGCTTCAGGCATAAGTCGGCGTCTTCATAATAGGCTGGCTCAAAACACAGATCGAACCCGCCTACTTTAACAAACGCCTCCTTGTGCATCATTATTAGCGCAGCCGAAATATAGTCACATCTAAAAATCGTATCAGGAATCTGAGATATATCAGCGCCACGGAATTGTTGGAATGATTCACCGTTTTCTTGTAGGTAGGCTCCACACTCTTGCACTGTACCAGTCGGATACAAAAATGCAGGGCCAGCGGCATCGAATGGCATCAGCTCTATTTTGTTTAGTTTTTCAAGCCAATTAGACACAACAGCAATATCGTTGTTCATTAATATAAGTATGTCGCCACGGGCAAAATCAACCCCTATGTTGTTTCCTTCGCCAAAGTAACGATTTAATCCAACCTTGACAAATCGTACAGAATGTCTGAACCTGCGTTCTAGCATTTCAATCTGGCCATCTTTGCTTCCATTGTCTACAACAATCACCTCAACCTTGGACATGTCGGTATATCTCAAGATGGAGTTAATGCAATTTAGTGTTAGCTCGGCCTTATTATACTGAAGAATAATAATTGAGAAAATTGGAGATTTCGCCACGGGCGTTAACAGGTCAAAACTATCAATGGCATTAATATAATCCGTGTCAAGGTTATCGTTAATCAAATGTGTTGAGTCCATGGTTTTGTGCTCTTGCTTTTTAGGAGTAATCACATTAATGCGTTTTATTTCTTCAGATAGCTCTTCAATTTGAAACTCGATCCCGATTAAAGCATTTTTTGTTCTGAGGCCGTAGAAAGTTAAAATCTTATGAAAAAATCCTCTTTTATGCCTTGCCTCTTGTATTATTATATTAAGCTCTGGTGATGCATTGGGTGCGATCTCGCACTCTTTAGAGTCAAATATATCCAACAAAATATCGCCTTTGTGATGGCCCGCCCTTAGTCTGTTTAAATAGTGCGCCATTCCTTCTGCATCTACTGGCCTCCCTAGCAACATAAGATACGCATGCCGTATAAAATCAGCTCCGCGCTTGTGCATTAGCGGTTTAATTTCCATTTTAAATCCTCAATTAAGTTTATTAGGACTTACGCAAACGCCATAGTAACCGAGGGGCTACGCAATTCCTGACGCAAATAG
>DZDC01000061.1:0-7580 GCA_022736595.1 Draconibacterium orientale
ATTGAGTTGAAGTACACCTTCGCCTTCAAATTCCATGGCACTGCAAATGTTGAATAGGTAGGTGTTTCCTTTGGTCAGCAAAACCGAAAAACGGGCTACCGGCAAATCGGCTTTGGAAGCGGCGGTGCCAAGTTTGGCTCGATACTGCTGAAGAAATACTTCCTCTGAGCTTACATTCTTGGTGCAGCTGGTTACTAAAGAGGCATTGCATTGCGAATAGCCTATGCCTTTTACAATGAAGAGAAGAATCAGAAAGCTAACAAGTTTTTTCATTTTTTTTTTTTGGCTTTTTTTCAATTGTACGTTAAGCTTTAGCATTCATTACTTTAGACCTTAACTCAGTTACTAAGGTGTTGATTTGAGCTATTTGGTCATTGGTGATATTTACAGTGCTTGTGGAGTTTTGAACCACCACCAGCATTCCATCCTTCACAACGCTTTCTGGTTCGGCATCGGTGGTGACAATACTTACACCATCATAAATGGTTTTTAGCTTATTCAAGTCAACCAAAAGTTCGCTGAATCGTTGATCTGATTTATAATTTTCGATAATCAAAATTAAGTTGTTGAGAATCAATTTTTGTTCACCAATGCGTTCGGCAATTTTAGGATTTTTCTTTTTGGCATAAACCTGGGTGGCAAGGTAGGTGCTTTCGAGCCAAACTCCACTTACAATAAGTGCACTTACGCTGGTTCTGTTGTTTTGGCGTAAGTAATCGTCCATATTGTTGAAACTTGAAATAGAGGTGTAAATCAAACTATCGATGTTGTTGCTATTGGTAGCCATGCGTTTAAGAAGTTCAAAATCAAAAAACTGACCTACATTGAGTTTGTTGGTGAGGTCGTTGATGGCGCTTACTGTGGTCATCACGGTTCCTGTTTTTTCGTAGAGGTTGAGATAACCCAAATCGGTTCCAAGCAAGCCTAAATTCAATGCCACATCGAATTCACTTACCAGATTGTCGATGTTATCGGTGGAACTCAAATAGTTTTTATTGAAAGGGACTTTTTCTTCTTTAAGTAGTGCAGCCATCTCGATGGGAGAACTTACATTGTTGATAAGTTCGTCCATGGTTTCTTTGGATACTTCAATAGCTTGAGGTGCATTGATGCTGTCGAATTGGCCAAACTCCTCGTCGGTAGTAGCTTGGTTTCCACAGGCTGAAAGCGCTACCATTGCGCCAATAGCTAGGAACTTCTTAAGTTTTTCCATTTTAATCTTTATTGTTGAATGAGATTCGTAGAGTTATGAGTTTTCGTAATAAATTAAGCCTTAGTATGATGAATAACAAAATGTTCATTAGCCATATTATACCGATATTGAAATAGAAAGTTTCATAATAATGGCCAAAAAAATGTTTTTTTGGTGCAAATAGATGCGAACGAATATCCCATGGCGATTCCACCAAAGGATCGTTGTAAATGGCATCCACATGTTGAACCAGTCGATTTTCGTAAACCAGTATTTTATTTTTTTCGTAAAATTGGGTTACAATCTCGCCAATGGCCTCGTTGTGATACCTATCGCGCATGCCGTAATAAAACTCTTTTTGTTGGCCTAAAAAATAGTTTAGCTTTAAGTTGTATTTGCTGTGGGCCATAGTAAATTCTTGATTATAAAATGCTTCGAGCATTGCAATCCAACGAGTATAAGCATTGATTTGTTCGGTGGTGAGTAGGGGTGGAGTCATTTGGTCCAATTCAATAATCTTGAGCTTGGGATACTTGGTTGAAATATTTTGGTATTCATTGAACAAGAGTTCTCCTGTTTTATTCAAATCCTTTTCGATGCCATTTTTGGTCAGCAATTCAACATATTTGTTGAGTTGTTTTTCGAGTTCGGGAACGTAATACACCTGATAGAAATCGGCATTGCTCTCCGCTTTTTCTAAGTCGTAAAAATGTTTTTGGAAGTTGTTGTTTTTAAACTGATGCACCATAAGTCCTTCGTAGGCCCATTTGCTGGGCATGAGTTCTGCCATCATTGGCACCTTATCGATGCGCACAATGTTTTGATTCATCTTGTCGAAACTAAACATGGCTCCCCCCAGCACCATTTGTGGAATAATGAGCAGGGGAATAATAATGTAAATAGTAACTACTTCGTCAAAGGCACCTGAGATGATGAGTCCCAGAAGGTTTGCAAAAAATGCAATGCTGAAAAATGTAAGCCAATAGCTCCACCACATGCCATAAATTTCGATTACCACATTGCCAATCAGAATAAAGAGGAGGGCTTGAATGGCCGAAATGGCGGCTAAAATCAATGCTTTAGAAATGAGATAACTGGTTTGGCTGAGGTTGAGAAAACTCTCACGTTTCCGTATTTTGCGATCCATGAATATCTCTTCAGCACTGATGGTGAGGCCAATAAAGAGCGCCACAATAATGCTCATGAAGATGTATTGCGGTAGATTTTCGTTGTATCTGAAAAAATAGGAATTCTCGTTGGGCTGAAATTTAATAATGTAACTCAAAATAAAAGCCAGCACAGGTGCTTCAAGAAGGGCAATGGTTACGTAGCTTTTGTTGCGCCATTTGCTTTTGAAGTCACGCATAAGATAGATTCCTATTTGCTTTATCCTATTGGGAATGTTAAGGTCGGTTTGAGGTGGTGTTTCTTCTGCTTTGAAGTCTTCATTCACCCAATTTTCTTTAAAAAACTTATGCCAATCATGAGGTTGTTTTTTACGTATTTGGCTGTAGTTGCCGTACTCATCGATGATTTCGCTGTGAATGATATTGAAAATCTGCTCGGAGTTTACGTTTCCACAATGGGGGCATTGGGCTTGATCGTAACTGGCTTGGCCGTCGCGTTGTTTAAAAATACTGATGATGTCCACCGGATTGCCATACTGAATCATATATCCACCTTGATCCATTACAATGATCTTATCAAAGATTTTGTAAATATCGCTGCTGGGCTGGTGAATGACCACAAAAATGAGTTTGCCTTTGAGCGATAGTTCGCGCAGAAGATCCATCACATTTTCTGAATCTCGCGACGAAAGTCCACTGGTGGGCTCATCCACAAAAAGTATGGCAGGTTCGCGCAGCAGTTCCAATGCAATGTTGAGACGTTTGCGCTGACCTCCGCTGATGAGCTTGTTCAAAGGATTTCCCACAGCCAAGTCTTTGATTTCAAATAAATCCAAAGATTTTAAGGTGTGATCTACTTTTTCGCGAAGGTCTTTTTCGTTGAGATTTTTGAAACAAAATTTGGCGTTAAAATAGAGGTTGTCGAATACGCTGAGATTTTCGATAAGCAAATCGTCTTGAGGCACCAATCCTATGATTCCCTTAAGTTTTTCGGGATTTTGATGCAGGTCGATGTGGTTGATAAGAATGTTGCCAGTGGTGGGTTTCAAAACCCCTGCGAGAACATGCAATAGGGTCGATTTTCCCGAACCCGAAGCGCCCATGATGCCAATAAGCGAATTTTGATGCTCTTGAATATTGAGCGTTTGGAGGCCTATGGTATCGGTATCAAATTTATATGAAATATTAAGAGCCTGATAACTTAGTTTTTGATGTTGAAGTTTGGAGCTGAATCGTTCAAATACATCGGAGAAATAAATGGTTTTTCCTCCAGGAGTTCTCAAGGTGCTTCCTGGGTTAAATACGAAGGATTGGTTTTGGGTAAAGGGCAGACCATTGAGCAACAATTCTTGATTGCCATCGTAACGCACCATAAAAAGATTGGCACTTTCGATGCGCAAAATGCTCACTTTCCCATGAAGTGCACGTGCAAAAATCTGCCTGTCGTTGTGTACTTCCTCCGATTGAATCCAAATAAACTGTTGTTCGTCCGCGAGTTGCTCGATCTGCGGAAAAATCTGATGTTTTAGATTTTGGAATTCATTATTGGGAATATTGAACACCTCGGCAATGGTATTTACAATGCTCATACGCTGACTTCCGGTTTGATGGAAAGCCATCATTTCGAGCAAGCGAATGGTACTGATTATTTTTTGCCGATGATCCAGGGTTTTGTTGATGCGTTTGCAAATTTTTAAAATTCGCACCGAATCGGTAACCGAGGTGAGATTGCTGTCAGATTGGTTTCGTGTTTTGGGACGGACTTCGGCCACTTTTTCGTCAAAGAGTTTGAGGTAGGTCTCAACCTCTTTTGCCTGAACTTGTTTTACAAGAAAGTGATATACATAGTTGCGCTCTTTGCCGTATTGCTCGCTGTCTTGCTTGGCAATAATGGCAAAAAGTTGCATCAACGCTTTGAGTATGTCCTCGCTCATAAACTAGTAGCTATTAGTAAGTTACCAACTCAAAAGGTACTTCCACAAGTTCGGCGTATTCTTCACCGGCTTCAAGCATGTCTTCATCTTCTTCGTCGTAAAACCATTTTATGAAAACTTTCGTTCCATTGTTTGCCATTTCCTCCAAAATCATCAGCAAGTCGAGAAGCAATTTTGAAGAGGCAGTGTTGAAATAGTTGAGTTTGAAGTGAAAACTGATTTCAGTTTTGGCAGTTTCGCTGTAACGACGAAGCCATTCTAAAATAGGCTCGTAGAAGAGGGCAGCGTCTTCGGGAAGGCTTCTTCCACTGATTTCAAAGATATCATTGGCAGGATCAAGGATTATTCTAGGGGTATCTTCCTTGCCTTCAAGTTTTATACTGTTCATTTTGCTGTTTTTGTTTTATGGTTATTCTACTTTGCTTCTAGGAATCTGTGTGGTAAGGATAAAAAAGCTCGTTTGGTCGGTGATGGGCTTAAAGTTATAAGCCAAGGGACGACCCGATTTGCGGGCTATGTCGATAAAGCCTAGACCTGCTCCACCGCGTTCCGATAATTTGCCTTTTTTCATTTGCTCTTGGTGCAATGCCTTTAGCCCGTCTTTGTCCAATTTATTGATGGTTTCGAGCAATTCGGTCATTGCGATTCTATCTTCGGTGTCCACCAAATTACCTGCAATAATGAAGTAGTCGGTTTCACTTTTTGCAATGAGGAAAGTTCCAATACCACGGGTTTCTTCTTTAAACCCATTAATGTTTTGAGCATGCTTGCTGATGTTTTGCAAACTCTCCACGATAATGTGAAACACTTTCATTTGCAGTCCGTTAGGTTCTGCATCTTTGGCCATGCTTTCTTCCGTCAAAGCGGTGAAAGCTTTGGTAATCTGATGCGTAACTTCTCCTTCATAAATGAGATTGATTTGATTGATCTTCATCCTTCGATAGAAATCAAATACGTAATCATGAAAGATTTCATTCATAAGTTTGTTTTCCATACTTTACTGGTTTTTAATTTATTATGTTGTTTATATTTCAATTCCGATTAATAAAATATCGTCAATCTGCCTGTAGATTCCTTTCCATTCGTTCACTTTGGATTGGATAAGCTGATGCAGTTGATTCATATTGAGTTTCGAGTTTTCACTTATGATTTGACGCAATTGTTTTTCTTGGAACTTTTCAAAACTGCCTTCCTTAAATTGGTCGGTGATTCCATCGCTGAAAATGAAAATGCGGTCTCCTTTTTCCAAGTCAAGCTCAAACTGTGTAAACTTTTTGTCTTTGTATAGGTTGTGGTTTCCTCCTATGGCTCTGCGGTCGCCTTTGTACACTTCCAATTGGCCATTTCTCATAAAGAGTAAGGGACGATGGGCGCCGGAATAGTACAACTTATTGAGTTGAGGATTAAACTGGCAAAAGGCGATGTCCATACCATCTCGGGTGTTGGATTGGCCATGATCTTGATTGAGGCTGAAAATCACTTCCTGATTGAAGTAATCGAGCAATTCTGCAGCTTTGGCATTGGGATAGGCCGTCACCACATTATTCAGTACAAAATGTCCTACAAAACTGAGCATTGCCCCTGGAACACCATGTCCTGTGCAGTCCACTGCGGCTAAATAAACTCCTTGATCGTTGACTTTAAACCAAGGGAAATCACCACTTACTACGTCGCGGGCTTGGTAGTAAATAAAGGATTGGCTAAAGTGTTGATTAAGAATACTTTGTTGAGGTAAAATGGCTTGTTGTATGCGTTGCGAATAATGAATACTTTCGGTTACCTTTTGGTTTTTCTCCGTTATTTCGTTTTCATAATCCTTAATATCGGTGATGTCATGGACAACAATCAAGATGGTCTCGAGCTTCTTTTCTTCACTGAACTCAGGAATGGCACTCACTTTAAAATACTTTAAATCAGTGCCAATCTTCATTGAAAACTCAGTTTCCGATTTTTTGGGAGTTTTTAAAGTTTCAGTAATACATTGGTTTAAAAAGGACTTAAGTTCATGGTCTATTTCAACTTCTTCTAGGGTTTTATTGATTAAGTCGGAGGGAATAAAACCTAAATAATCCTTAACCTTTGGGTTGACATAATGAAACATTCCGTTGCGGCTAAAACGGATAATGAGGTCGGGACTGTTTTCTGAAAGGTTTTGCATTTGGGTCTTCATGCGGCGGTCTTTCTCAGCCAAGCGTTGCAATGTGATATCTCTCGTGTTGAATATAAGCCCTTGAATAGCAGGATGGTTAAGCATATTACGTCCTGTCGCTTCTAACCAAATTTCTGTACCGTCTTTTTTATAATGTTGAAACGTAAACTGAACTGATTGGCTGGGTTCATTAATCAGTTTTTGAAAATTGGATTCGATTACTGGTCTATATTCTTCCGGTGTTCGGTTTGTTGCGGTACTGTTGATTACCTCTTCGGGTGTAAAACCTAGAATCCTTTCGATGGAAGGACTTTCGTAAAGGATGTTGCCATCGGCTGCAAATACGGTGATGAGTTCTCCGGCATTTTGAAGCAACGAATGGAGTCGTGTTTTGGAGTCTTCTACTTCGTTGATTTTGTGCTCAAGTTGGTAGTTTATTTTTTCAAGTTCCTCCTGAGTGGCTCTCATTTCTTCTGCATTTTGATGCAGTTCCTCTTCGTTTTCCTTCAGCTCCTCAGCCAAAGTTTGAGCCTCATGAAGCAATTCTTCGGTATGTTGATTTACACTTACCGTAAAAATTACTTGAGCTATGATGGGAGCAAGTTCTTCGAGCAAATGCAACACCTGCGAGTCGATGTGATTTTGAATGACTCCTACTTCTAATACGGCATGCACTTTTTCTTCCATGACCATGGGCAAAATTAAAAAAGCCCCTGGTTTTTTATCACCCATAATGCCGCTGGTAATGGTGAAATAATCTTCAGGTATTTCGGTGCGGTAGATGCTTTCTTTTTCAAAAGCAGCAGCTCCCATCATTCCTTCACCGGTCTTAAAGCTGTGCATCAAATGTTTGCGTCGATTGTAAGCGTAGGCTGCGGTGAGTTCAAAAGATTGGGTGGTGTCGTTCCATAAATAAAAACGACCTTGAACCAAATGGCAATATTCGATGATGGTGGTAAGTACTTCGTACGACAGCTGTTCGAGGTCAGAGTGTATTCTTAAAGCATTGGATACCTTTTCTTTACCAATATTGATCCATTGCTTGGTAATTTCTCCATCCTTGTTCTTGCGAAGATTATCTCTCATCTTCATAAGGGATCGGGTCAAAAGGTCTTGAGTATTAAGATTTCCAATATCGGTATTATCAAAATCGCCTTCACCAATGCTTTTTGCAAAAA
>DZDC01000061.1:7680-9596 GCA_022736595.1 Draconibacterium orientale
AGATTTCCAATATCGGTATTATCAAAATCGCCTTCACCAATGCTTTTTGCAAAAAGCGCGTTGTTGGTGATGATTTGGTTTTTCTCTTCCATATTGTGGTCATACTCCTTCTTTTTGCTCATAAAAACCGTAGCGAAGTATTTGGTAACAATGCCAAGGATGAAGGGCAATACCCAAGCAATGTAAAGAGCCGGACTTTGAGAATGAATGTATTGAAACTTGGTATAACCCTCAGGTACCGTTTCAACGGCCATGGCCACCGAAGTGAGAATATACACAGTGATGAGAATGCCTAAAACCAAACCTCCGGTAAGTAGCTGATTCTGTAGAGCTTTTTCCTTTGCTGTAAACTTTTGATTCATAGTTATCTTTGGTTTTAGGGACGAACTGCGTTGATTTGTTTTGCCAATTCTTTGAGGGCATTGAAAGTATTCTCGCCTCGAGTTTTCATATCGGCAAATTCAATTAGAACCTTAACCTCATTATTTTCAATGAGGGGCATAATGTAGATATTTGTAGGTAAAACTGAGCCACTGGCCGAGCCAATGCGTACATAGTTTTCTGGAATATCTTTAATATGAATGGGTTGTTTGTTTTTAACGGCTTGGCCATTAATACCCTCGCCTTCGGTAAAGGTGGAGGGTTGGTAATGACTTAGAAGGGCAAAATTATAGGTATTAATAAACTGTTGATCGGGTTGTTTGGTAAACATGATGGCCAAATCGAGCTTGAATATTTTGCAGGTTAGCGAAATGTATCGTTCCCAATTAATGGCTTCAAAACCCGACTCTTGAATGGGTTTAAGCATCAATGACCAATTGACCTCCATGGGTTTTTCATCGCTGTCTTCTGTTTGAAGGTCGTCAATTGAAATTCCTTTAATGTTGTCTTTAAAGTCAGCTTGTAGGGTGTCGAGTTTTAAAGTCATTCTCCAAGCTATAAAAAAACTTCCTGTGGCTGAAAGAATAATTCCCCAAACGAAAACTTGAAATTGCCCGCTCATTGCTTGCAACTCGGCAGTTACCAAAAGTTTATCCATCTTAAAATAGGCCGATAGAGGAAAAAAAACAGCAATAAGCCATAGTGAAAGGCTTAGAAACTTAAAGATCTGCGTTGAACTAAATTTCATATTTTGGGAGTTTTAACAGATAATCGATAATTTGATCAATGGAAAGCACTTGGTCTATCTTGGTTATTTTTTGAGCCGCTTCGGGCATAGTAGGGGCTTGGCATTCTATAGGATTTTGGATGATGGTATATCCTCCATTTAGATGAGTTTGACGCATGCCGATAGCCCCGTCCTTATTAGCACCTGAGAGCATTATGCCCACCATTTTATTTCTAAAAACACGTGCGGCGGTCTCAAAAGTAAGGTCAATGGATGGTCTGGAGTGATTGACGTTGTCGTAAGTGGACAAGGAGAAATAATTTCCTAATTCAATTAAAAGGTGGTAATTGGCTGGAGCTAAGTAGATTTTCCCTTTTTGTATGCTCATTTTGTCAAAAGGTTCTACGATGGGCATTTTGCTTTTAAGCGCTAAAGCTTCCACAAATCCACTTCTCACATGCTTTAAGCGATGCAAACACATTATAATGGGGTAGGGGTAGTCGGCAGGTAACTGCGCTACCAATTTGGTAACTCCCCTAAAGCTACCTGCGGAACCTCCAATGACAATGTATTTATTTCTTAACTCGCTCATTTATTGAAAATTTCTACGATAAATTTGTTCTTCTTTATGATGAATTCTAAATTTTCTTTCTATTTCATATTGCTCAATATTTTCTTGCACTCCTGTAATTAGAAAACCTCCTGCTTCCATGTGTTGATGCAAATAATTGATGACGCGTACCGATTTGGAAGGTAAATAGTAAATCATTTTATTTCTAAACAGTACAATATTGGGTTTTAAGGTTGG
>DZDC01000061.1:9696-13937 GCA_022736595.1 Draconibacterium orientale
TGTTGCTGATAAATAATTTTTTTCTTCAGAAAATCACTAAAAATCATCAAATCCTTTTCCTTATTGATTTGGATATACTTGCTGGATAAGGACTCGTTGGTCTCATCAAAATTTAATGGATTTATCCCAATCACTTTTTCAAAGTTGAGTAAATAGTCGAGATTATTTCTATACCGGTAAACTCCCTTTTGAGCAGTTTCAATCACCAAACGATTGATATCGGTGGCGTAAATGGTGGTTTTTTGAAGCAGGTTGAGGTGATCGAGTAAAATGGCGAAGGAATAAACTTCCTGACCTGTGGAGCATCCACTGATCCATAAGTTAATATGGTGTCGTTTTTCGAGTTCAGGCATAATATGGGTGCGGAGAAATATCCACACTTGATGGTCACGAAAGAGCTCGGTGGTATTCACCGTGATTTCTTCCACAAATCGATCGCAAGCCGCCTTCCCCGATTGCAAATAGGTGAGTAAACCCTTGAAGTCGAGTTTAAAATTATATCGAATTCTTTCTATTCGACGGAGTAAACTTCCTTCAGCATATTCTCTAAGGTCATAATCTGAGTATGTACGTAGCACCTCAAGTATTTGCTTGAGTTGTTCTGTTGAGTTCATTGAGTTTTTTAGTTGGGCGCAAAAGTATTTAATTTTGTGATTAACTAAAGGGTTAGACTCAGAAAACAAAAAAAAATTGTTTTTTTTTAACTAACATGTATCATTTTCTTATTATTTACGTAATAAGACGATTGATTTATGTTTTATTCTATTTACTAAGCTCTTACTCAAATTAATATGAAAATGCGAATTAACCTCAACACGCGATTACTGCTTGCAATTTTAGCGGTTGCTGTTCCTGTATTTATTTCTACATTTGGCTATATGGCCTTTAATTTAAGACCAGAACGTATTCATGACATGGAAAATTTGGCCGATGCTCAAGCCGGAAAGTATGCCAATCTTGTTAGGTCGTACATTACTGAAGAAGCTAAGATTAGCAGAACCATGGCCGATAACTTTGAAACCATGGAAAACCTCAGTGGTGACTTGAAAGAGCAATACACCAAGGCACTGTTGGGTCAAATTTACGCAAAAAATCCTAACTATAGGGCCATTTGGATGAGTTGGGAACGCAGTTTTCTCGATCCCAATTGGAACCTTAATTATGGACGGGTGCGTTACAATTATTTCAAAAGCCAAGGAAAAACCTTACTCCAAATTGATAGTATGAATACCAATGGCGATGACGTTGGCAGCCTCTATCATCAACTGAAAACTAGTAAAGTAGAACGATTAACCGAACCTTATACCGACGATTTTAATGGCGAAACCGAACTTATTGCCAGCGTTACTTCACCCATTGTAATCAATGGAAAATTTGCGGGTCTTGCAGGTATCGATATTCCCCTTTCTCGATTTAAGGGCATTATTTCTCAAGCCGAAATCCTTAACGGATCCATATCTTTCCTTGTGGCCAATGATGGAGTATTTGTTGGTAATCAAACCGAAAAACTTGTAGGATCCAGCATCGAAACCATGTTTGGTGCAGAAGGAGAAGTGGTAAAATCAAAAATTGCTAAGGGTAAGGCATTCGCCGTAAATTTTACCGATGAAAACGATGAGGAATACTACGTAACTTTTCAGCCATTTCAAGTTAATCCTAGCTCTCCAGCTTGGATGGTGGGAGTGGCAGTTCCCTACAGTCAGATGCATTCAGCCATTGACGATCGATTTTTCAGTTCGTCTTTAGTGGCACTTTTAGGCTTGTTAATTTTGGCCGCTGTAGTATTTTTAATTAGCCGAAGCATTACCTTGCCCCTTACCAAAATTACAAAAGCACTGAAATATCTTTCCAATGGTGAAATCAATCGTGTAAAAAGTCTCGAAATCTCTCGCTCCGACGAAATAGGTGATATTGCCGACTCCACTAATACGCTTATTGAAGGCCTTACCAATACCGCCATGTTTGCCAAGGAAATTGGGCAAGGAAACCTCGAAGCCCATTTCAAAAGCGTAAGTGAAAATGATGTGCTTGGAAATGCACTGATCGATATGCGACAAAGCCTTGCCAACGCTCGTAAAGAAGAAGAACATCGTCGTTTGTCCGAAGATGAGCAAAAATGGGCTACTGCTGGTTTTGCTAAATTTGGCGAATTGCTTCGTAACAATACCGATAATATTGAAGAATTTAGCTACAATATCATCATGAACCTCATCAAATATACCCAATCCAATCAAGGAGGATTCTTCTTGCTTAATGATGAAGATGAAGGAGATAAACATCTACAATTGGTAGCTTCCTATGCTTACGAACGTCGCAAATATTCAGCTCGTCGAATAGAGCTAAACGAAAATCTTGTGGGACAGTGCTATTTGGAAGCCGAGCCAATTTTTATGACCGAAGTTCCTAATAACTATGTAAATATTACCAGCGGTTTGGGATCATCCAATCCCAGATGTTTGCTGATCGTTCCATTAAGATTCAATGATATGGTTTATGGAGTTATTGAGATGGCTTCCTTCTCGGTATATCAACCCTTTCAAATTAATTTTATAGAAAAAGTAGCTGAAAGTATAGCTTCCACCATTAGCACCGTGAAGGTAAACCTAAGAACCATTAAATTGCTCGAAGAGTCAAAACTGAAATCAGAGGAATTGGCCGCTCAAGAGGAAGAAATGCGTCAAAATATGGAAGAACTTCAAACCACTCAAGAGGAATCCGCTCGTCGAGAACTCGAAATGAATGGAATTCTCAATGCTTTGAATTCTTCGTATATGGTGGCTGAACTCGATTTAGATGCCAATATTATTTCAATTAATGAAAATGCACTTCATCTGCTTGGCATTTCTAAAGAAGCAGCCGAAGGTCACAACCTGCGTAGCTTTATACAAAATGAAGAGGTGGACGAATTTGATGCCATTTGGGAAAAAGCACTTAGTGGACGTTCTGTTACCCGTCAACGATTTATAGTAAGAGCTAAAGGCCGCATCGCCATTAGCGAGTCGTACACCCCAATCTTTGATGAATTTGATAACTTAAGTAAAATTTTAAATATTGGCGTGGAAGTGGCACTTGATTAGTTCCTTTAACTACTTTTGCCAAAATTTTATGTAAATGTTTTTATAAATATTAATTATGAAGATCTCGATTTTTAAACCCTTTTTCTTATTCATTGCATTAGGCCTATTTTACAATACCCTACTGGGACAAAGCGCCTCCGTTTCGCCCAGCCGATTGTATTATAATGTGGCTCCCGGAAGCTACAAAAGCCAAACCCTCAGGGTTACCAATAATGGAAATAAAGCAGAGACCTTTACCATCAATTTCGTAAATTTTGACTCCCCCGGCAATCAAGGTAAAACGGCCATTGACACCAGCTCAAATAGTGCAAGAGGTATGGCCGATTGGCTCACTGCTTCTCCTTCATTCTTCGAGGTGTTGCCTGGTGAAACCAAAAATGTGGAAGTATTGCTTCAAGTTCCCAACACCCCCGAAGCCAATAGCGTGCGCTGGGCTGTGGCTTCAGTAAAATTGTCGAAGGAAAACAAAGGACTGGAAGACAAAGGAGAAAATGTTACAGGTATGGCTATCTTGCCCTCCTTCAATTTTATGATTCACTTGTTTCAGACGCCTCCCAGCATCACCTACAAAGAAGTTGCGGTAAAACGTTTTGAAGTAGATACCAAGAGATCCAACGATTCCATTACCTATTTATTGATGGAAGCTCATAATGTGGGTGATGCCATTGCCGATTGTGCACCCTATCTCGATATGGTTAACTTGCAAACGGGGAAAAAATATACGGTTAAAGGAAAGGCTTTCTCTCTATTGCCCGGTGGTGTGCGCGAGTTGCCCATTCAACTTCCACAGGATTTGCCCAAAGGTAAATACAATATTCTGGGTATCGTGGATTATAACAGCGACTCCGAAGTGGCCGGAATGGAAATGGAATACATTGTGAAGTAAAGATTTTATTTTCAATGAAATGAGCCAGATTGATATTCAGTCTGGCTTTTTTTTGCAATGGTGTCAACTTTATTTTTTACTGTAAAGGCCTAAGCCATTGAATGAATGTTTACTTTTGGTACTCGACCACAAAAAAGCAAAGCGCAGGCAAGCTCTGTTAAGGCTTAACATAGACCCTGCGAAAATGAAGCGCAATCTAAGAAGCAGCAGGGGTGAAGATAAAGTGGATAGGTCGAGACCGTTGCAAAACTTTTTTGGCGAAAAGATTTTAGGCGGCA
>DZDC01000062.1 GCA_022736595.1 Draconibacterium orientale
AGATGGAGCAAACGGAGCAGTAGGACCCCAAGGTCCCGCAGGAGCAAACGGAGCAGATGGAGCGGTAGGACCCAAAGGTGCAGATGGGGCTGACGGAATAAACGGAATAAACGGAGCAGATGGAGCAAACGGAGCAGTAGGACCCCAAGGTCCCGCAGGAGCAAACGGAGCAAACGGAGCAGATGGAGCGGTAGGGCCCAAAGGTGCGGATGGAGCTGATGGAATAGACGGAGCAGTTGGTCCTACAGGTCCAATGCCAAATAACACGTCCGATTCTATTACCTCTGTTGCATTTGGTACTGATGGTGTGGTTACATTAAATTTTAATTCAGAACCTTCTGTAAGTTCTACTTCAAAAGCGGCTTTAATCAATGGTAATACTAACGGAGCTAACATATCGATTGGAACTAATGATAATAATTCATTAAGTCTTGAAACTAATAATACGGAACGTGTTAATATTAGTAATTCTGGTAATGTAAAAATTGGTGGGGGAACTGCAAATTCCACTCTAGATATTGCAGGGTCTGTTTCTTATTCGCTAGTAAGAGTTACAGTAAATTATACAGTTACACAGAATGATTATATTATTCTTGGTGATGCCAATGGAGGGGCAATAACCATTGATTTACCAGCATCATCGGGTATTGTTGGTAGGAAATATACTATAAAATCTATAAATAATGGTGTTGTTACAGTAACAGCTGGAGCAGGTACTGAAAATATTGATGCGAGTACTTCAGTCACTTTAGACAATCAATATGAGTTTATTGAGGTTGTAAGTGATGGTGGACAGTGGTATATCGTTAATCAGAATTTATAATAACACCTTTTTAATTAATTAGATTTAGATATTCTTAATATGGCATATAGAGATTTGCTTGAATTTGTTTCAACTCTTGATAAGAATGATGAGCTACATCGGATTGGGGTTGAAGTAAACAGTCGGTTTGAAATATCTGAAATTAATGATCGCATTATCAAAACTGGAGGGAAAGCACTTTTTTTTGAAAAAGTTTTGAATTCCACGTTTCCGGTATTGATAAATGCAATGGGAAATAAACGACGCTTAGAATTGGCTCTTGGCGTTGATGACATCAGTGATATTGGAAAAAGAATTCATTCTTTATTTGAAGAAGTTACCAAACCTCGGGAAAGTTTTATCGATAAGCTCAAGGTTTTACCAAACCTTAAAATCCTTTCCTCATGGATGCCTCAACGGAAAAAGAGTCTGGGCGATTGTCAACGAAATATTTTGAGTTCTGGAGGGTTGGATCAACTTCCAATTCTTACTACATGGCCTTTTGATGGAGGTCCATTTATCACCTTTCCGGTGGTTCATACAGTATCACTTGAGGGAAAGCACAATATGGGAATGTATCGTATGCAAAAGATTGATTCTCATACCACAGCCATGCATTGGCATTTGCACAAAGGAGGTGCAAATCACTTTCAAGATTATAAAAAAGCAGGAAAAAGAATGCCTGTGACGGTTACGCTGGGTGGAGATCCCTCCTATACCTATGCAGCAACAGCACCTTTACCAGAAGAAATTGACGAATATATTTTGGCTGGCTTTCTTAGGAATAAAGCTGTAACTTTGGTCAAATGTCAAACCAATGATATCTTTATTCCTGATGATGTGGATTTTGTTTTAGAAGGTTATGTGGATCCTTCAGAAGATTTATTCTATGAAGGACCTTTTGGTGATCATACTGGTTATTATTCGCTTGCTGATTTTTACCCAAAGTTTCATATTACTCATATTACGCATAAAAATAACGCAATTTTTCCTGCAACTGTCGTGGGAATTCCGCCCCAAGAGGATGCATTTATTGGTTTGGCCACAGAGCGTATGTTTTTAGCTCCTATTAAATTAACCATGGTTCCTGAAATTGTGGATATGCACATGCCTATGGAAGGAGTTTTTCATAATTTGGTAATAACTAGCATTGATAAAAAGTACCAAGGCCAAAGTCAAAAGGTAATGAACGCATTGTGGGGAGCAGGGCAGATGATGTTTAATAAGTACTTGATTGTAACTGATAAAGATCAAAACTTATTGGATTATTCTTCCTTGTTTAAACGGATTTTACAGAGTTTCGACCCGCTTGAAGATGTACTCTTTAGCAAAGGCCCCCTTGACGTTTTGGATCACGCTTCAAGTAAATATGCTATCGGTGGAAAAATGGGGATAGATGCAACAAAATTATCTGATGACAAGGAAAATTTTGTAGCCGTTAAGGGAAAAGAAATAGCCTTGATTCCTGGAGTGTTGGATTTGAATTTATACTTTGTGAAACAGAGTATTGGTCTTTTAATTATTAAAGCCAAAAAAAGCAAAAATATTTGCCGAAATATTGCTAAACAGATTGTTAATCACAAGCTCGTGAGTGGAGTTAAACTGATTGTTTTTGTTGAAGAAGTAGCAAATATTGATGATTTTGGAGATTTGGTATGGCGGGTAGCAAATAATTCTGATCCCAATCGTGATTGTTTTTATATACAAGATATCAATGGCCAAAATTTTCCACTTTTATTTATGGATGGGCTACGAAAAAATCTTCAAGATGATGGTTTTGAGCGTGATTGGCCAAATATTGTAACTATGAATTTAGAAACCATCAAGATGGTGGATGAGCGTTGGATTGAATATGGTTTTGACCAATTTGTAGAATCACCTTCACGTAAATATATAGCGCAACTCTATGGGGGTGAAGCTATAGCACACGATTAGTAATTTTTACCCTCCTGCCTTTTTTACATTATAACCCATGGAGGAAAGTTGAACTACTACTTTATCTCTAAAATCCCCTTGAATCAGAATTTCCTGATCTTTGGCGTTTCCGCCTGTTCCGCATTTTGACTTTAACAAGGTAGCAAGGGCTTTTAATTCATTTTCGCTACCAATAAAGCCTTTGATATTGGTAACTACTTTATTTCCAGCTTTTCGTTCTAACCAAACTTTAAGATTTTGTTGTTGAGGAGGATGGCTTTCCATTTCTTTGTCTTCGAAAGGGTTTTTAGCATTGGGATTCGTTGAATAGAAAACGGGCTTTTGGCTTGACTTGCTCATATTGATTAGGGAATAAGTAGTTTAAGGTTCTGTTTAAAAATATTAATTTCAACTTCTTGGTTGCAATTCAAGGCTTCCCCATCCACATGCATTAATTGACTCGAATTACTGATTTTCAAATGTTCGGTTTTGAAACATTCATAATATTTGCTGTGGCTTAAGGTTCCTGTCATAAGGCGTAGCGCCACCATAGGCGTATAAATTACTGGAAAAGGTTTAATTATGACCACATCCAATAGCCCATCGGTAACATTGGCAAAGGGTGCAATAAGGGCATTATTGCCAAACTGCGACGAATTTGCAAAGCTTATCAAGAACGCATCTACGATTATTTCTGAGCCATTTATGTTGATTTTAAATACTTTAGATTTATATTTCATGAACTCCAAAAGTGTAATTCGCGCATAATTGAAAAAACCTCGCTTGGTCGAATTTTGAAAGCTATGTGCTACCTGTGCATCAAATCCAAACCCAGAAACGTTAGCGGAAATATGATTATCAATGGAGAAATAATCCATTAAAATATGTGTATCTTGCTTAATAAGGTCTATGGATTTCTTAAGGTTAGCAGGAATCTTAAGGTGTCGAGCCAGCCCATTTCCTGAACCTCGAGGTATAATTCCTAGCTTGGCTGCTGAGCCTGCAATGGTGCTAACACATTCGTTAATGGTGCCATCTCCACCCACTGCAACTATGGAATCAAACTGTTCTTCAATAAGTTTTTGAGATAGTTCCCGAGCATGCCCTTTATACTTTGTGTAAAATATTTGAATATGAAAATTGGGCTCAAGAAATTGTTTTTGAATTTCTTCAGCGATATTTATTTTTGATTTACCCCCTGAAATGGGATTGATAATGAAGCCAATCTTCCTCATAAAGCGTTCTTATAGTTTGGTCAAAGAGCCAAAAACTCTTCCAAGGAAATGGATTTCTGATGCACTACTTTTGAACCTTGGAATTCCACCGTTGCTATTTCGTGGTAGAAATCGTGTTCAAAGAAAAGATAATATTGATTAGCGGCAGCTTCATTTAGAAAATCCTCTTTTTCGCTAAGACTTATAACAGGTTGGATATCTGTGGCTGAGATATAAGGAATTGGTATAGAGGCGACATATGGAATAAAATCAGCCATAAAGACTAAAGTTTTTCCCTTGTATTTAATCACTGGAATTACGTTTCCAACGGTATGTCCATTATAGATTTTGAAAAATATATTGGGAATGTGTTCGCCTTCAGAATCAAAAAAAGTAATTTTTCCAGCTTCGAGAATTGGAATAAAGTTAGCGTTGAAATAGGCTCCAGCTTCTCTTTTGTTAGGCGTAATGGCCCAATCCCACTGGGCTTTTGATATCCAATGATTCGCATTCGGAAATTGAAGTTTTACTATTCCTTCGTCTAAATAGGTAGCTCCGCCCACATGGTCGTCGTGGAGATGCGTTACAATTACATCGGTGATGGCTGCGGGATCAATATTGGCTTGCTTAAGTGAATTTAAGAGTGAATTACCTGGCTGAATGTATTTATGAGCATAATATTTTTCGCTTTGCTTGTGGCCCATACCTGCGTCAATCAGTATTTTCCTTTCTTCAATTTCGATGTACAGCAGTCGTGAAGCCATCATGATGTAATTGAGATCATCGGCAGGATATTGCTTAGACCAAAGCGTTTTGGGAATTAAGCCAAAACCTGCTCCTCCATCCATTTTCCAATCTTCTGCACGTATAATTTGTATTTTCATTTCGTATGATATGTGGTTTGTATTTAGTCCATTTGCTATCCTTTACATAAGGCAAATTGGTGTATTTTAGTTATAACTAAAATAATGGATTCTTAATTATGCTGCAAAGATACGATTTTGAAACGTGTTCAAAGGGCATAAAATTTCATAAATGACTAATTGCTTTTCTATAATTAATAGCATGATGCAAAATTTTCTTATTTATCTTTGCTCCTCTTTGAAGAGATTAAAGGGATTCAACTATTTTTATAAATTTGGTCGTTAAATGATGACTTAAAAATGCAGCCAAATTTTTATTTTAATTAGGCACAATGTAGTAATTGAATTATTATGAAAAATCTACTTAATGGCGTGAGAAATCGGTATTCACAAATATACCAAGTGTTTCTGATTGGACTTACGGTTTTGGTTTTATTCTTTATATTACCTCGAAATCAACAGTTTAGGTATGAATATCGAGAAGGTAGCCCTTGGTTATACGAAAACCTCATTGCTCCTATTGATTTTCCTATTCGGAAAAATGCTGATCAAATTAAAGCTGAAACTGCAGAAATAGAAAAGAGTGCTCAATATTTTTTTAACGTCTTGCCTAGTAATGATAGTATTTTAAAAGCTTCAACTTACAAAGAATTTGACTCACTTTGGCTCGAAAGAGTGGGCCTTGAAAACATTCAAGAGTACAGCCATGCAAAGTTGGCTCTCGAAGAAATTATTACTGCAATTACAACTCGTGGAGTTATTAATTTACCGGAGGCCTTGTTCAATCAAACGGACAAAGTAATTCAGGTGATAGAAAATAATGTGGCTGAAGAACATTTGATAACCGACTTTTTTACCACCTCTGAAGCCTATCTTTTTGCCCAAAATAAGTTGAGCCAAGTTTCGAAAACGGCATCTGCGATAGTTTTGCAATCGATCGGCGATCAGCTGCTAGCAAATGTAGTTTTTGATCAAAATAAAACTAAATCTGAGCTTAAATATCATATTTCCATGTTGTCACCCAATACAGGAATGGTGTTGAGAGGCCAAAACATAGTGAGTAAGGGTGAGATTATTTCATCATCTGAATTTGTGGTTCTTGAGTCGCTGCGATTTGAAATTGAGAAACACGGGCGCGAAACCAACATGAGCTTAATTATAGGTCGATTTATTTTAGTTATATTTCCCATTATTGCTCTATCACTTTTTCTATTTTTCTTTAGAGAGGATATCTTTAGCATGTCTAAAAACCTACTTATGATTTTCATGCTCATGATTTTCATGGTAGGAATTACTCGTTATATTGTAGAATACAATACGATATGGGTTTTTGCATTGCCTTTGATGATTAGTCCCATCATTTTACGGGCTTTCTATGATAGTCGCTTGGCTTTTATGGTGCATATAGTTACGGTTATCATCATTAGTTTTGTAGTTCCTGATGCATTCATGTTTACTTATTTACAAATTATTACAGGTCTTATTACAATCATTAGTGTTCATAAACTTCAAAAGCGCTCCCAATTCTTTTATACTGCTTTGTTTATTTTTATTACCTACAGTATGATGTATCTTGGAGTTGAGCTCATTACTGAGGGCGATTATTTAAAGGTAAATTGGTCAATGCTCGTGTTTTTTGCAATAAGTGCGGGTTTAACTTTGTTAGCCACTCCATTGATTTTTATATTTGAGCGTTTTTTTGGTTTGGTTACCGATGTTTCTCTTTTAGAATATTCGGATACCAATAATTTGTTGATTCGACGTTTATCCATTGAAGCTCCAGGCACCTTTCATCATTGCATTCAAGTCTCGAATTTAGCTGAAGCTGCGGCCATAGAAATTGGGGCAAATCAACTAATGGTGCGTGCAGGAGCGATGTATCATGACATTGGAAAGATGGAAAATCCAATGTATTTTACCGAAAATCAAGGCGGTTATAATCCTCACGATGAATTGACGTATGAAGAAAGCGCAAAACTTATCATTGGGCATGTGTTGGGAGGAGTGGAGATGGCTAAGGAGCATGGGTTGCCCAGTCAGATTATTGATTTTATTAGAACCCACCATGGAACCAAAAAGGTGGAATATTTCTATCGGTTATATAAAAGTGAATTACCTGATCACGAAATCAAAGACAGTCAATTTACTTATCCTGGGCCAACTCCTTTTTCGAAAGAAACGAGTATTCTAATGATGGCTGATGCGGTGGAAGCTGCATCAAGAAGTATAAAATCTCCTGATGCTAAGTCATTTAGTGATTTGGTTGAAAAAATTATCAAAAGTCAAATTGACCAAGGGCAGTTTAATAATGCCAATATTACCATGCGCGAAATTAACACGGTGAAGAAAGTTTTTAAGAAAAAGCTTTTAAATATGCACCACCTACGCATCGAATACCCCGAAGACTCCAATTAGAGGTTATCATCTTTGATCTGAATTGCGTAACTACGCCATTTTTCTATTACTTGCTTCATATCATCGGGCAAATTTGAATCAAAAAATACAAATTGTTGTGTGTTGGGATGTATAAAACCAAGAGATTTTGCATGCAATGCCTGTCTTGGAATTATATCAAAGCAGTTAGCTACAAATTGTTTATACTTTGTAAAAGTGGTTCCTTTTAAGATTTGATCTCCACCATAAGTAGCATCACTGAAAAGGGGGTGTCCCAAATAACGCATGTGGGCACGAATTTGATGGGTGCGACCCGTTTCTAAAGTACATTCGATGAGACTGACATAGTTGAAACTTTCGATTACTTTGTAGTGAGTTATCGCATGTTTGCCATAGGAGCCATCAGGAAATACAGCCATCACTCGTCGGTCTTTGGCACTCCTACCCACATGCCCCACAATGGTTCCAGTGCTTTCTTTGGGTGTGCCCCAAATTAATGCAATGTACTTCCGTTGAATACTATGCTCAAAAAACTGTACAGCTAACTTACTTTGTGCAATTTCATTCTTTGCAACTAGCAAAATACCACTGGTATCCTTATCGATTCGATGAACTAAATTGGGGATTGTGGGCTCATCTAGATGAGTTTTACTTAAATGAAAGGTTAAGGCATTGAGTAAAGTTTGGTCGTAGTTGTTGTAACCGGGATGCACCACCATACCTGGTCTTTTGTTGATAATCATAATATCGTCGTCTTCATAAACAATATTAATATCAATTTCTTGAGGAACGATTACAACCTCACGCGGAGGGGTAGATAATACAATTCTAATTTGATCGAGGGGTTTGACTCGGTAATTGGATTTCACCTCCTTGTCATTCACCAAAACGCTACCGGCTTTGATGGCATTTTGAAGTTTGTTTCGGGTAACGCTTTCAATGCGACCCATTAGAAACTTGTCGATGCGCAGCATCTGCTGGCCTTTATCTACACTAAAATTATAATGTTCATAGAGTTCGTCCGATCCTAACTCTTCATCTTCATTGATTACTAACTCTTCACTCATTATTTTTGAATCACTATTTTATGATTTTCAATCCATTGATTTGGACTGACCAATTGTAAATAATAAACCCCATTGGCTAAATGACTTAAGTCAATGGAAGTTGCATTTTGCTGCGAAAATACCCTTTGACCTTGAATATTGAAAACGTCAATATTTACTTCGCTCAATGCTGTGGATTGGGCGAATTTTAAGAAAAATCGACCATTGCTTGGATTAGGATAAACGGTCAACTTCCTTTCTTGGCTTTTGGGTTTTTCAATTCCAACATGTGCATATTCTGAAGTGCCAAGAATGGGTCGAATCATTGGGCAGCCCTCATAAACTGAATTAACCCAACTGCCACTGGTATTGGTGAAGAGCTTTTGATTTTGATTGTTGTTAAAGTCAAAACCGATATTGAGATTGTCTTTAGTGGTTTGTCTCCAGCCGATATAAAACTTTCCTGCTACACCAATGGGTTCGTTGAGCACGTAGGTATGAAAGGCAAAAAGCTCATCTTCGTATTCGGGCTTGCGACCTGACTGCTCGTAAATTATATTTCCTGGTTTACCATTGTTGTCGCCCCAAATGGTGAGGTAAAAATATTGCTGGCTTGCTGCGGTTATGGTTTGATTAAAATACATCATCACCGATCTTAGCGTATCGGGTTCAAAGGCTTCAAATTGAAGTGCCACTTTACCACCGTTTACCGATAGACCGTACCCAGCTTCTGCTGTACCATCATCAAATGCCATATAGTTGTAAAAATTTTGGTAAAAAGCCATGGTATCATTGGCACTGATGATGTCGGGAGGAGGTGAATTTGTAAAAATCCTATACAAAACCCTAAATTCAGGATACGGAGAATTAGATATATAAGAGGAAAAGTTATGATCTGGTTTGTAATAAGCCACCACTTGCGAGGCTACTGGAACCGTTGCAGGGATTGGATTTGCTTCTGCCAAAGTGTCCTTGGTATATAGATCAAAGATATATAAATATTGATCTACGCTTTTGGAGTTTAGCACATCATCCATATTTCTGAAGTAAATTCCTTTATTGAAATTTATCATCGCTGATGGCCCCGCTGCTTGATACTGATTCCATGGAATCGATTGATAATCTTTCAAAGCAGTGGTAAGATAGTTAAGGATGGCAATGTCGTTATATGAAGTGTCGTAAAGATTTCTGCTTTTATCGAGCACGATGTAATCAACATTCCAGTGGCAGTGTAATCCACTTCTCCAGCTTGGTATTTCAGGCGCAGGAAGATGGGCATAATTGACAAATCTGAATTGAAAATTTGATTTAAAGTATTGAGTATCGACAATAGCAATGAGCACTTGTTGAAAGCTGGTGTCGTAATGCACTCTGAAGGAGTCTAACGACATTCCTTTGTGGTTCCACACGCTTTTCCATCGATCAAAAGTTGGATTATAAAACTGAAGTACCAGAGAATCTCCTTCGTTGGGTTGCGCTCCTAATCCTTGTGGTTGAAAGAAAAAACTAAAGTAAATGGAATCGGAGGGCTTTAACTTATAAGGAAAAGGTATTTTTAGACTATCGAGTCGGATGGGTTTTGAGAGCAAAGTATCAGCAGGGCTTGTAAAACTGGTCATGGAAGGATATACATGACCTCTCGAATCCATGGCGTCAAAAGTAGCCACACCAATACTTGGTGGATTTACAGCATAGGAACGATTTACAAAAACACTCTTGGATATCCATTTTGTGGAATCGGGATAGAAAATGGGAGCACTAAAATCTTCTATAAAAGGAAGTTGTAACAATACATTACTTTTGCTCCCCTTTAGATGCGAAGGTGTATTTTTTACTCGTAAGAGTTGTGCCTGTGCCGTTGGGGCTAGGAGGCTTTCTTGAGCCAATAAAAATTGGCTTAAACTACTTAAAGTCAGTAAAGCAACGATAATAAAAAGGGACTTATTCGGTAATTTGAGCATCGATACTGTCTTGTTGAGATTGAATTTTAAGTAGGTATTCTTCAAAATTAAAATTTTGATTGGATTTATACCAAAGTTCTACCGTTTGTCCTTTTTGCACATTAGTATTTTTGGCGAAGTTGGGGTTTTGGCGATAAACTCTTACCGCAGAAGTATCGTCACCAGTATCAAAATGTTCGTTTCCAAGGTTGAGTGATGAAAGATGAATTTGCTTGATGGCCTCACTGCGTGTCAAACCGATAAGGATAGGCATTTGTAAAAGAGCACTGTTTTCACCCAATCCAAGTACCAATTCAATTCCAGAGCCTTTTAAAATGCGAGTACCTGGCTTGATGGGTAAACCTCTGTATTTTTGTTCAACCACCGCATCTTGTGCAATATCAGGCACATAGCTTAATTTAGTTATATTTAAACCGTAAGTTTCGATAACGCTTTTTGCATTTCGCAAGGATAAATCTAAGAGATTGGGCATATCAACCAATTGTGGAGTTTTAGAGACCACCGTTAGATAAATTTTTCTGCCTGATTTTACCAAAGAATTGGGTTCAGGGTCTTGTGATACAATACTGCCCTTTTCTCGTGTAAGATCGTAAATAGAATCGATTACGATGAGTTCAAAATCGTTGTATTCGCTCTTGCCTTTAATTTCTTCGAGGTAAAAACCTGTTAAGTCAGGAACTTTTATTTCTTGTCCGTGTCGAGTAAAGGCATTTAACGACATTATAATAAGCACTATAAACCCAATTCCTGTTACTGATACAAGCAGAATGTGTTTACGTACTCTTTTGTCTTTTAATATATTAGGCATAAAAAGCGAATTTTAATATGACTTGGAATATTCTTCCAAAAGGAATGGTTTTAAAACTGTAAAAGTAATGGTTTATTGCATTGTTTTAGTTCTTGGTTTTTAGCTCTTGGTTGTCAATAAAAAATAGAGATATTCGTTTCCTTTTTTTAATTATTCTTTACTTTTACCTCTTAAACTAATGAATCAATTTATGTCAAGCCTCAAAAAAATAGCAGTTATTTGCGGTGGCTACTCCAGCGAAAGTGTTATTTCGCTTCGAAGTGCCGACTTTGTCATGAACAACATCAACAAAGACAAATACCATCCATTTAAAGTAATTATCGAACCCAAAAGATGGTATTGTCTCCAAGATGGCTTTGAGTACGAAGTTAATAGAGCAGATTTTTCAATCACAATTGATTCAAAGAAAGTAGTATTTGATGGTGTTTACAATATTATTCACGGTACGCCTGGCGAAGATGGAAAACTGCAGGCTTACTTCGAAATGTTAAATATTCCTGTTAGTTCGAGTAGTTCTATTGTTTCAGGCTTGACTTTTAATAAAGCTTTTTGCAATTATGCTGTTAAGGCTTTGGGAGTGAACGTCAATCCATCTTTACATTTATTCAAGAGACAACCAATTGATGTTGAAGCTATAGTTAAGCATGTGGGTTTTCCTTGTTTTGTTAAACCCAACGCTGGTGGAAGCAGTATTGGAATGTCGAAGGTAAAGCAAAAGGAGGATTTAGTTGGTGCCATAGAGCGCGCTTATCAAGAGGACGACGAAGTTTTGGTGGAAGCTTTTTTTGAAGGTAGAGAAGTTACCTGTGGGTTGATTATTTCAAATGGAGTGACTACTGTTTTTCCGTTATGCGAAATAGTAAGCAAAAAGGAATTCTTTGACTATGAGGCCAAATATACAGAATCGCTTGTGAGTGAAATAATTCCTGCTCCCATCGATGAAGAAGTGGCCCATGTTATTAAAGCTACCGCTGTTTATGTTTACAAAAAGCTCAATATGAAAGGTGTGGTGCGCATGGACTTTCTATTTAATGATAAAACCTATGTTTTTCTTGAGGCCAATACAATTCCTGGAATGTCGGCTCAAAGTATTGTGCCCCAGATGGCTCGGTCGTTTGGTTGGACCAATATGCAATTGTTAGATACTATTTTAAACCCTTTGTTTGCATAAATTAATATTCAATACCTTTGGAATTCTAAATAACATTCAAAAAACCTATGGCAATACGAATCTATATAGTGGATGACCATCAATTATTTATTGATGGATTAAAGTCAATACTTGCCATGTCGGATGAGATTGAAGTGGTGGGAGAAGCTAATCATGGACAAAAATGCCTCGAAGATCTAAATAAGGTGAGCTTTGATGTTTTGCTCACTGATATTAGTATGCCAGGTATGAATGGCGAAGAGTTGAGTCGATTGGCTCTGGCTGTAAAGCCTGATTTAAAGATTATTACGCTATCAATGCATCAGGATTTTAGTTATATCAATGCTATGATAAAAGCAGGTGTTCAGGGATATATTCTTAAAAATACTGGGGCTCGAGAATTGAAAGCCGCCATTCTAACCGTTTACTCAGGGGCAAATTTCTACTCTGAAAAAGTGAAAGAAATTATTATTCAGGGGTTTAGTAGTGACAATGAAACTTCCTCAGTGCCCAAATGGGAAGTGCCCAAAGATGTGGTGATTACGCCACAAGAAAAGAAAATTCTAAACTTAGTCATAAACGGTATGAACAGTAATGAAATAGCTGAAATGCTTGAAATTAGCTACCATACCGTTACGGTTCATCGCAAAAACATTAATGCTAAATTAGGGGTCAGCACCATCAGCGAATTACACGCAGCCATTAAAAAGATGGAAATTAGATTCTCTTAAAATTCATTCAAAGTTTGCTGTATTTCTAATTCCAAACACCCCTTAAAATCATCAAAATTTATTGCATATCCTTCTAACAACAAGGAGGTTATAAATTCATTATGACTTCTTCCGTTTCTGTAGTCGGGTTCGCGCTTGGGATGTTTTAAATATTTTGCAATTTTTTCCACTTCCTCTTCAAGATTAAGAATAGCATGGTAAAACATGGCGCTTGAAGTGCGGTAAATGGAGGATCCTAGAATTTTTTTTTGATTTATCGAAAGATCAGAGATCCCTTTTTGGTGGATGGAATGAACTCCCATTTCTAATAAGCATTTCTGAATGGGTTGGTTTGCAATTTCAAAATATTTTTGAGCTTTAATATTGCTTTTGATGGGCATTTTAATACTTATAACACACATTTTTGGGCTAATAAAGACACTTTCTCCACCCGAATGACGCTGAATTATTTTTACGCCATCAGCTTTTATGAGGTCAAGGTGTAATGAGGTTTCCGGAATATTAGATCTTCCCAAAACTGCTATATCTGCCATTGGCCGAAAAACCATAAATCCCTTATCTTGATTCGATTGTAGAAGATTAAGATCGGGGAGGTCGTAGCTTTGGGTGTGATCCATAGAATATTTTATAAAAAAACGACTTTAATTGGGTTAGTATTCCAAGTCCAGATGAAAGCTTTTTATGAGGCGACGGGGGTGGGGTACATAAGTGTTTTGTATGTTCTAATAGGTCAATCTTCTTTGAATACCACCCGAAAGATTCAGACGGCAGCGGAAGTAGTTTTCGTCAGTGGCAACCTTATTTATAAGTGGCTACCTTATTTATATGAATTTAACTTAAAGTGCTTCTATTTCTTCCTTGCTCAAACCGGTCAGCTCAGAAATATCATCGAGGGGCATGCCTTTCTTCTTCATATTTGAAGCCACTTTCTTCATTCCACTTTCTTCGCCTTTCTTTATCCCAATTTCTTCGCCTTTTTGTAAACCTATTTCTTCACCTTTAAT
>DZDC01000193.1 GCA_022736595.1 Draconibacterium orientale
ATAAAAAAAGCACTCCAAATTGGAGTGCCTTAATTTTATCGAGAAAGAATCAATTACATTTTGATTAGTTTGTAAACCGAAACTTTTCCTTTTTCTACAAGGTTAACAACATAAATACCTTTCTGTAATGAACTGATATCAATGTTTTGTTCGTTTTGGTTTAATGTAACCGATTTTATAACTTTTCCATTTAAATCGATAATTCTAACTGATTGCAAATCGCTTCCTTTTATTGTAATATAATCGGTTGCAGGATTTGGGAAAATAAGCACACTGTTATTTGCAATAACTGGTTTTACACTCACATTGGTTGGTTCCCATTTCCAAATTCCATTAGTTACAGCATCGGTATTAAACCACCCTGACCATCCCGTATTCACATTGATAAAGTCAACATCTAAATGTTGCTCATCGTCAATGGTTACCCAAGTGGCTCCAGCATCTTCGCTATATGAAGAACCAGCAGTACCAGAAGCCGCTGATGTACTAAAAATTACATCGGCACCCGCAACCCAGCATAAGCCACCGCCTTTAAACACAGTTCCAACTGGGGTAATAGTAACCCAATTTGCTCCAGAATTAGTTGTTTTATAGACAGTTCCTGTGCTGGCCACCAACATACCAGTAGTTGCATTTTTGAAAGAAATATCTCCGCTAGTAGTTTCACTTCCGAAATCGCTAATGGGTGATTGGAATACTTGATAGTTAAATCCTTTATCCGATGAGTAGTAGATTCTTCCTTTATTTGTTGTGAACCAGAAATTGTCGCCAATAGCCTCAAATTGGCCTGCATAACCATACTCTCCTGTTAATGGTGCTGGAATATTGGCTCCGGATACAAGAGTCCATGTAGTTCCTCCATTTGTAGTTGTATAAATTTCGAACTCACTATTGATGGGGTCTCCCATGCATACACCATTATTAGCATCGAAGAAATAAACCACATTGGCAAAAGAAGAAGCGTTATTGAACGAGGCCGTTGTTTGTTTGGTCCAATTAGAACCACCATTAACGGTTTTCCAAATCCCTCCTTTAGTTGTACTTGTAGGATATACTGCGACATAAGCATTATTGGCATCAATCGCATCCAACATCGAAATGGCTAAAGTGGTACTTCCTAAATTCATACTACCGGCAGTCCAAGTCGTTCCACCATTGATGGTTTTGGTGAACTCTCGAATATTGTTTGCTGTATTAGTTCCATCATATGCAACAGCCCATGCAATATTTGCATCTACAATCGAGATGTGATTAATTCCTCTCGATGCAGTTGCAAATCCAGTGGCTTGAGGTGTCCAAGCACCCAAAGCTTCTTCAGTAACTACAATATATCCAACTTTTGTTTCAACATCACTGCTATTGGAATTTGTTACAGTTAGACTAACACCATAAGTTCCTACAGATGAATAGGTGATAGCAGGAGGTGTTTGGCCTGTATATGAAGCAGGAGATCCCCCATTAAAAGTCCACTCCCAAGAAGTAATTGGATTTCCTCCGTCGGACGAAGCATCGGTAAAAGTTACTTGACCATCTACCACTAAAGATGTTACATTTGAAGTAAAATTAGCTACGGGATCGCCAGTTAAAGTAGCATGTACGCATGCCATGGCAGCGGCAGCATCAATTCTTCCGTGTTCTACAAATGTACCCACATTGACACAAGAATTGAATAAGCATTGCTCAATTTGGTCAGCAGTCAAAGCAGGATTATGACTTCTCATTAACCCCACCAAACCAGCAGCTAAAGGCGTAGCCATTGAAGTTCCCGACATAATATTGTATTGTCCAGAAATGCCGTAATCTGAGGGTGCTGCACCTGCAGATGCATCTGTGGCATTACAAGCGGTAGTGCTTAACAAAGGGACACCTTGATCCGACGAACCTCCAGGAGCAGCAATATCGACCCATGAACCATAATTCGAGAATGATGAACGACCATTGTCTTGATCGGTAGATGCAACGGCAATAATATTATCGTAAGCAGCTGGATATGCCATATCAGTTACACCATCGTTGGCTGCTGCGGCTAATAATACGATATCTAAATCATCATGGAGTTGTGTATAGAAATCTTGTTCATTTTGGCTAGAAGAATATCCGCCAAATGACATAGAAAGTACTTTAATGGGTTGATTAATAATCCAATTTAGGCCTTCGGCAAGATAATACAATTGGCCATCGGAATCTCGGCCTCCTTTGGCTGAATAAATGTTTACGCCACTTCCCATTGAAGCTACTCCTACACTATTGTTTGTTACAGCACCTATTAAACCGGCACAATGCGTCCCATGCGACCACTCATAAGTATTTGAGGGTGGAGCCGAACTTCCAGTAGTTTGCGATTCGCCATCGTAACTGGCTGTAATTGCAGCAGCTAAATCAGCGTGGGTTTCAAGAATAGCATTATCTACAACACCGACCGCAACAGAGTTATTACCGTATGCAATATCCCAAGCACCAGAGGCATTGATTACATCCAAATGCCAATTCCAGTCTACTCCCGACACCGTTCCATAATAAGGATCATTTGGCGTAGCGAAGGATTTGTAAAGCGGTACCCGTTCCACATTGTATACTCCAGATACTTGTTTTAGTGCCGACAAAAACTGATCAACCTTGTTGATGTCAGAAAAATAAACTTTTAAAATTCTTTGAATTTTTTCCACTTTAAGATTGCTAAAGGGTTGTTTAACCCCTGTAATCCCAAATTGACTTTGTAAATTGTTCAGAAAGTCAAAATATTCGACTTGATTGAGTGTAGTACCGTGTGTTTTAACCATTTTGGAATAAAGGTCGTGCGACACTGCAAAATAGATTTGCCCATCAATGTAGTTTTGATCGACAGTCTGTGCTGTCGAAATCCTGCTAAGCCCTATTAATGCTAGCAGCAGGACAAGTAAGTAATGTTTGCTCATAGTTT
>DZDC01000063.1 GCA_022736595.1 Draconibacterium orientale
CCATTTTCAGTTCCGAAAAATACTTCGCCACTTTCATGCTCAATGGCAATGCTATAAATATTGTTGCTCAACAAAGGACTATTGGACCGATCGAAATGGTGGACCAAGGTTGCGCCATTCTCTGACATCAGAAAGACTCCGGAATTACGGGTTCCAAACCATTTGCGATTGGCCCCGTCGATAACCACTGCGGTAACTACTTCCGATTCAAGTAAATACTGCGTAATTCCATCCTGCTCCACGTAGATTTGCTGAGCATCGTAATTGTAACCCGAAAACACATTTTCAGGGCTGTAAATCACCGCAACTCCTTTATCGGTTCCAATCCAAATACCACCTTCTTTGTCTTTGGCTATGGAATTAACGCCCATACTGGGCAAATGACCTTGATTTACCGCTGAGGTAATCTTTGTTTTGTGGTCGTCGGCAGTATTATCCGGCGTTCCATTGTCGTCATACACCAAAATGCCGCCGCCACGGGCAATCACCACCCATTTTTGTCCCCAATCGTCGATGAGCAATCCATTCAAAGGTTGATCGGTTACATAGGGCGAAAGATTAAACGATTTCCAAGTGCCATTGGGTTTGCGATAACTTAACCCATAAGGATTAAATCCGTTGGCTACCCAAAGGTTCTTTTCATCATCCATGCACAACCCTCCTACCGCTAAAAAACCAGGGTAAAAAGTAGAATTAGACAAGCTGCTGTTGGTGGTATTATAAATCGTGTTCACCTGATAATTCTTGAGGCGAATGAGCCCTTTTCCCCATGAACTTACATACACTTCGCTGGCATCGAACGGACTGGTGTAAACGTAAACCACATCGCTTATGGTATCGAAAACATCGGTATTAGAAGCATTATAGCTCGACCATTTTTGGTCTGAGAAATGATAAATTCCCTTATTGACGTAGGCGGCATCCCAATTGGTTTGTACGCCGCCCGAAGCGACCCAAATCCCCCCGTTGGAAGAAGTGATGGAAAATGAATTTTTGAAGGCGGGTCCATTAGGCATACAGAATTGATATTGCCATTGAACCTTGCTTTTTACCAAACCTTCCTTTTTATCAGCGATCCAAGCCCAACCTTTTGCATCGAAACTAACATCTGCTGGCATGGGGCCTTTGTCGCCATAGGTATAAGCTAAAAAGCTCGACTGCATATTGTTATAAAAGTATTTAAACGAGTATTCCGAAACAAATAATAGGGTATCGCCATAGGTTTTTATTTGGTGCAAGGGTTCATTACCCAATTCGGTAAAAGGTTGCCACTGTCCATTTTGCTTAACCATCATTGTGTCGGTTCCATAAGTTACTCCAGGAATATTGGCATAAATTCCTGAGCTGTGCACTGCCACATCATTATAAGTTGCAGTAGGCTTGGGCAAGGTATTATCGCGATGCCACGAATTGAAATCGTTGAGGTTGCCTGCATCGAAATTGGCACTGTAAAGGCCTGCGCTGGTAGCGGCGATGATGGACGTATCGGTGAAAACAGTTTCATAAATACTAAGGATTTTACTTCCAGAACCCATTTGGTAGGTTTCTTTAATTTCCTTGCGAATGGGATCGAGCACCACAATCCCAAAATCGCAGCTGAGGTAAGCCAATTGTTGGTGAAAACTAATTCTGTTGATTCGCTTGCTCCCAACCATCGATTTTCGTTTGATATCGCTGATGTTATAGATTTGATTGTCATGGATTAAATCGATATTGGCATTTTCGTAGGCCACCACAAGATAACCACTTTGCTCATCAAAATTGATGGCCGTAATATTTACTTCCGAAAGACCATTGATGGTATTCAATCTTTTAAGCTGGTCGTCGGCGGCATCGTAATAAAATAAGCTAGAAGGTGTTGCGCAAAATATCTTATCTTTTGCGGCAGCCACAGCAAGGGTTTGAGAATAGGGAAGATGGTCGCGCCATTGCTGCAATGCAATTTGAGCCAAAAGCCCTTGAACCAAAAACAGAGCTATAAAAAGGATGCTGAACTTCATTCCGGATATTGTTAATTTTACCTATGATTTTTCGATTTTCCAAAATGCAAACAATTCAAAAACGAGGGATACATTCAGGATAGTTTAAAAAACAAGAGAATTCCTAAAATATTGTAAGCTGGCAAAAATTGTTTTGTTTTGAAGTCCCCATTCCGAATTTCTTACTTGTTTTTAAAGTTTTAGGCTTTTCTCTTCAAATCCAATTTATCTTTCACAAACAGTACACTTATAGCCCCCAATGCCATGAATAAACCCGCCATTATTAGCGAATTAAGGGGATTATTATTAAGTACATGCTGTAAAATTATACCTCCAAATACTCCGTTCACAATCTGTGGAATGGTGATGGACATATTAAAAATGCCCATGAAAATACCCATTTGTTTGGGGGGAATACTGTTGGCAAGGATGGCATAAGGCATGGCCAAGATGGAAGCCCAAGCGATACCAATTCCCAGCATCGGGAGGATCAGCATTACAGGGTCTTTAATGATAAAAAATGAGAAAAATGCCACGGCACCAAAGGCAAGTGCTATGCTGTGGGTTATTCGACGACCAAATTTTCGTGCTATTAAAGGCAAGAAAAGTGCCACCAAGGCAGAAACTCCATTGTACACTCCAAAAAGAATTCCAACCCATCGACCTGCTTCTTTGTACAGCTCACTATTGGGATCGATGGTTCCATAGAAATGTTGGGCTACTGCTGGAGCGGTATAAACCCACATACTAAAAAGGGCAAACCAGCTAAAAAACTGAACCAAAAGCAATTGAATCATCACTTTAGGAATTTTAAATTTAGCCTTTGGTTCATTCTTTTGCTCCTCTTGCTGATAAAATTCGGGGGGATATTCTTTGGTAGAAACAATGGAAATGATAATGGTGGTCATCAGAACCATAGCACCAATATAAAATGACCAGGTAACATCTTTGCTCACATATCCGCCCACAGAAATACCACTAACTCCAAAAATATTGTGCAAAATCCAAGGCAGGGTTGACCCAATTACAGCCCCTATTCCAATGAGCAAAGTTTGCGTGCTAAAGCCTAAAGTATGTTGCTCATCGGGAAGTTTATCGGCCACCAGAGCTCTGAAGGGTTCCATACTGATGTTCATGCTGGCATCCATTATCATCAGCATTCCACCTCCAATAAGTAAGGGGCTCATCGATCCTGCCAAATGTGGAGCGTTGGGCATCATTATCAATGCGATGCTGGTGAGTATGGCTCCCGCCAAAAAGTACGGACGACGACGGCCAAACTTTGTCCAAGTGCGATCGCTGTAATATCCAATGATGGGTTGAACCACCATACCTGTAATGGGGGCCACCAACCAAAACCAATTCAAATGATGAACATCGGCTCCAAAAGTTTGTAAAATGGTGGAAGCATTGGCATTCTGTAAGGCAAATCCAAACTGGATTCCTAAAAAACCCATGCTCATATTCACAATTTCCCAGAATTTTAAGTGCACTTTCTTTTGCATTTTGTAGGTTGATTTTATTGATGTATAATTTTATAAGGCTCTAACCATAGAAAAAGATGTGAAAAAACTCAGCAAACCTCTTATTCCAAATCAAGATTGTCGAATTCTACTTAATAATATAACACAACAGCGATTCTAAACGCTTCAATTTCAAATTCTTAATTTAGCTGTTGTAATTAACCAAAAAAACGTCCTAAAGTAAATTTTAATTTGATGTTACAGCACCACAATTTTTCGCATCTCATGTAAATCTCCAGAGATCATTTCCACAAAGTAAATCCCAGATTTCATTTGCAGACTTTTTTGATCCAAGTTAATCACCCGAGCTCCAGAACCTTCCAATGTAAATTGCTGAATCAGTTTACCTTCCATATTTACCACTTTAATTTGAGCTTCTGAAGGTGTATTGATAAAAATGCTCAGGTTCGAGGCTGAAGGATTGGGAAATACCTGCAAACTTCCTTCGATGGTCAACTTATTTTTATCCACGGGCAAAGCTACAATTTCGAGCTGAGGAATATCTTGCTTTTTGGTAGTAAGCACGTGATACTCCCCTGCATAAAGCTCCATTTCGTAGTTTAAATTTTCCACCAAAATGCTATCGCCAGTGAAGTAATCGTACCAATATCCGTTTTGAGGAAAACTCAAAGGATGCAACGTACTCACCACATCGTAGTTGCCCACCACCACCACACTCATGGAGGCTTCTTCAAGGGTCATATACTTGGGAGTTCCGATGAATTTCAAATCAAAATTTGAGGTATTGAAAGTGGCAGGATTTTTTGCTCTCAATTGGTTCAAAGCAGCGTAAACCCTATAATTATTGCGCCGATCAACATCTTCAAAATACTCCCAATGCAAGGGCTTTTCACCCGTACGACCGTTATAATCGATGTTTACATCGTATCCCAATTCGCCAAATTGCCAAATCATCTTTGGGCCGGGCACGGTTAGAAAATGAACTGCATTGAGGCTGGCTCGTTGCATAAATACTTCTTTTTCTTTAATGTTATAGCTGCCACTGCCACTGCCCCATTGCGCACATTTATACATGGTACGTTCTTCGTCGTGGCTTTCCATATAACCCACTAAATTAGGTTGACTCCAGCCTCTATTGAGGTAGCTGATGGAAGAAAAATCTGATTTCGTGCCTGTATTATATCCCATTGCACCTTCACCATAGGCATAATTCAAATTGCCCCACAGCATCATGCCTCGATTCGACAGTTCCTTTTCTTCTGAATTATCGGCAAAGTGCTCCAAAATCACATAGGCGTTGGAATTTACAGCCCAAATGGTATCAGAATAGCGTGTCCACGTTTGAATACGATCGGCATCGTAATTTCCCCAAGCAGCCACATTGCCCAAGGTGTTTTTCTGTGTAAATCCTTTGCTCAAATCAAATCGAAAGCCATCCACTTTATACTCTTGCAGCCAAAAACGCAGAATATTACTGATGTATTTGATAGTGCTGCTACTTTGGTGGTTCATATCGAAGCCCACATTGTAATCGTGTTTGGCGGTCATATTAAAAAAGGGACTGTTGGCCGAAGGGCGATTGTTGACCTTGTCCCACCACAACATTACATAAGGTGAGGTACCAAAACTATGGTTGTAAACCACATCTAAAATCACCGCCATTCCACGTGCATGACAACTGTCAATCAACGCCTTAAGATCGTGTGCATGGCCATAATATTTATCCACAGCAAAGTAGTAATTGGGATTGTAACCCCAGCTGCTGTTGCCCTCAAACTCATTAACAGGCATCAATTCAATGGCATTAATGCCCATATTTTGAAGGTAATCCAAACTATCGATTACAGTTTTAAAATTATGCTTTGCTGAGAAATCGCGCACCAAAAGCTCGTAAATCATCAAATCCTGTTTTTCGGGCAATGCATAAGTATTATGATTCCAGGTGTAAATGCTGGCATTGGTTTGCAAAACACTTGCTATGCCAGATGTTTTACCTGAAGGATAAGCCAACATATTAGGATAAGTGGAAGAAGTGATGTAGGAATCGTTCCAAGGATCGCTCACCTTATGGCAATATGGATCGCCAATGCGAATTTCGCCATCCACAAAATATTGAAAAATGTATTCTTTTTGAGCAATCAAACCGTCAATGCGAATCCAATAATACAGGTGGTCAGGGGTTACATTCATTTGAAAAGTGGAATCCACCTCCCACTGATTAAAGTCGCCAAGTACATAAACAAATTGGTGAGAAGGCGCAAAAAGGCAAAGATAAACACTGGTATCGTTGATGGGGTGAATGCCTTCGGTAAGTCCGACGGGCAAAGGAAGTTCAGTATTTGGCTTGCGCACAAAGTAGTAGAAACTATCGGCCACCGAATTTCCTAAGGTATCTTGAGCCTTAGCCATAATCCACGATTTGCCTAATGAAGTAACGGTTATGAAATCCGTCAAGATATTGCCGCTATCGGCTTTTACCATTTGCTGATTATGAAATATAAAAATACTATCGGCTCCGGTAGCCACCACATTCACGGGAATGGTATCGTTCATTTCAGCAAAATAAATTCCACCCGTGGGTTTATTCAAACTCAAGTTGAGCCCATCCTCATAAACATTCCAATAAATATCGCCATTTTCACTGGTTTTACCCTCCAAATACGAGCTATTTACTTGCACGCCGCTTCGAAAAACAAAGGACATTTTCTCAATTTTTTCACCCGCTGGCACTCCATAATAAGCTCTAATATTGGGTGATAGGGTCAATGAATAGAGATTAGCACTGAGGCGGGTGAGCTTGGTGGCCGGCACATTTACTCCCCAACCCGTTTTCACGTATTTCCAATCGCTAAGCGAAGTGCTGAGATTGGTGATTACTCCTGTATGCGCATAAACATCGCCCGAGTAATCGGCCAAGGCGGCATTTCCTTCTTCTGCATTAAAATAAATTATAACCGACTGATTATCTTGAGGAAATAATGGATCAGAGCTGATGAGTTGCGCTTGTAATGGCGCACAAAAAGTCACTTGAAGTAGTAACAAAAAAAATAAAAAATAATATTGATAATTTAACACGATGTTGAATATAAAAAATAAGTATAAATTTGCATCCTTAAAATCAGAATGCAAAAATAGTTTTTTTCTTTAACTAGGCTTGGTTTGCATTTTTCAGTGTAAAATTACCGAACAACAAAATTAAGTTTTTATGCGAAAAATCTTTATTTTTTTAATTTCCATTTTCATGGTAAGTCTGGTTTCGGCACAGAGTGTCACCATCACCGGAACCGTTGTTGATAGCATTGATGGAAGTACCCTTGTGGGAGTCAATATTGTACAATCGGGAACTCAAAACGGCACCACCACAGGCGCCAATGGCGAATTTTCTTTATTGGTAACCCAAGGATCTACAGTGGTTTTATCGTATGTAGGTTACGTAAAAAAAGAAATTGTGGTGAGTAAAAACATGAATACTCGCATTCAGCTTCGCAGCGAAAGTGCCCAATTAGACGAACTATTGGTAATTGGTTACTCAACCCAAAAAAAATCGGATCGTACGGGTGCGGTAGCTAATGTTAAAGCTGAAGATCTCAATGCAGGAGTCCTTACCGACCCCATTCAAGCCATGCAAGGAAAAGCGGCTGGTGTTACCGTTTCCAAAGGCGGTGGTGACCCCAATGCAGGTTTCTCAGTTCGTATTCGTGGAGCCAGTGGCTACGAAAGCAATACCCAACCTTTATTCGTAATTGATGGAGTGCCTGGTGCCGACCCCACCATGATTTCACCCAATGACATTGAATCCTATAATATATTGAAAGATGCAGCCTCCTCAGCCATTTATGGTTCGCAGGGCTCCAATGGGGTAATCATCATTACCACAAAAAAAGGAAATGCCGGTGAAGGTAATTGCAACGGAACTTTCAGTCGCATCGACTTTAATGCTCAAATGAGCTTTGACAAAGTGGCAAAAAAATATGGCGTAATGACCGCCGATGAATACCGTAGTTACACCCATAAATACATCGTCGATTCATTGGTAACCGACGGAGGCGCCAGCACCGATTGGCAAGACGAAGTGTTCCGCATTGGTCACAGTTATAGCAGCGATTTAACTTTAAGTGGAGGAAATGCCAATACCAACTATACTGGTAGCATCAACCGTTCCACTTGGGAAGGTGTAATGAAAGGAACTTCCAAGGAACGCACCACCGCACGCCTTAACCTCAGCCATAACGCCTACAACAACCGTTTGCGCATGAGTGGCGGTATTTATACCTCATTTGAAAACAACGACTACGAAAGCTATAGCGGATTTGGCAAAGAAGACATTATATATCAAGCCATCTCTAGAAACCCCACAGATCCAGTTTACAACTCTAGCGGGGGTTATGATATGACCAATCGTGAGTTTAACTACGAAAATCCTGTGATGGTCATCAACTCCATCACCAATTTGGGAAATCAAACTAAATATATGGGAAACTTCAAAGCTGATTTTGAAGTGATCAAAGGCTTGGTTTTAGGAAGCAATTTTGCCTACAACAAAAACGATAGGAAATCCGATTATTTCCGTCCAGCCAATATATTTGCCACCGCAGACCCTGGATATGGGAAAAAAGAATTCTCCACCAACGATCAAAAGCTAATGGAACTTACCGCTACTTATAATACAAAAATCAATAAGTTGCACAATCTTAATGCATTAATAGGATATTCGTATCAAGAAAACAATTACAACGGCTTTTATGCTCAAGGGTCAAAAGCGGCTTCCGATTATGCTGGACCCGACAATCTGCAAGTTTTAACCGATGTAAATTGGGGCGATATTGGAAGTTGGAGAGGAGCATCAACTCTTATTGGATTCTTCGGTCGCGTGCAATACAATTACAACAGCAAATATTATCTTTCTGGCTCACTGCGCCGAGATGGAAGTTCTAAGTTTGGAGAAAACAACAAATGGGGTTGGTTCCCCACCGTGGCTGCCGGATGGAATATGGAAAAAGAAGGCTTTATGAGCGGCATCGAATTTCTTGATCAGTTGAAACTGCGTGCCAGCTATGGTATTTCAGGAAATCAAGCCATTGGAGAATATCGCAGCTTAATCGTTTGGCAACCCAGTGGAACTGCCATTAATCCTGAAACCGGACTTGAAGTGGTTACCTTTAAACCTGCTCATAATGCCAATCCCGACCTTAAATGGGAAGAAACCAGTGAAATCAATATTGGTATCGACTTCGCTATCTTGAAAAACAAAGTAAGTGGCTCGTTGGAAGTGTATAAAAAACGTACCGACGACCTTTTGGGTTCTTATAGAGTACCCGTACCTCCCAACTTGGCTGCAACCACTTGGGCCAACTCTGGATCTATTGGAAACCAAGGAATCGAATTATTTGTTCAAATATTTGTGATGGACAAAAAGAATTTCGATTGGAAAACCTCCCTCAATGTGGCCCGAAACATTACTAAAATTATTGACCTTGGTGAATATTCTGACGAAATAAGAAGAGCTGGTTACATTACAGGTAGAGGCCTTATTGGAGATCAAAACTACGTAGTAGGTTTGATGGAAGGCGAAGAAGCCGGGACCTTTTACCTTCCCGAATATATTACCGTTCAAGATGGAAAATTTGTTTTCAATAGTCTCTCCGGTGGTTACACCACTAATATTTCCGAAGCTAAAAGAATAATTGTAGCCTCTGCAGCTCCCAAGGTAGAAATTGGATGGTCCAACTCCATCAGCTTCTATAAAAACTGGAATTTGGATTTTGCTTTACGTTCCATGATTGGAAACCACGTTTACAATGCAACCAAAATGTTTTTTGACAATCCCGGCAACATTCCCTCTCTCAACGGATTGCCCGAAACCTCGGAATGGGCTGACTTAAATCGGACTTCTTCCGCCACCATTATGGATCAATACGTTGAAAATGCAAGCTTTGTGAAACTCGATTTCCTTGCCCTGAGCTATACCTTTGACCCCAAGAAAATTAAATGGGCCTCCAACATTACCCTCTTTGCTTCGGCCAACAACGTACTTACCATCACGGGTTATTCTGGCGTGGATCCTGAAACCACCATCAATGGATTGGCTTATGGTATCGACCAATACAACGTTTATCCCAAAACCAGATCTTATACTTTTGGTTTAAAAGCCAGCTTTTAGTCACCTATAAAACATGAATGAAATGAAAAAATTAATTTTATATACTGCCGTTCTAATGATGGGAATGGTTTCATGTACCAAATTAGATGAAACGGTTTACGACAAAATACCTGGCGATGTTTATCCTGAAAATGAAGAACAAGTAGCCAATTTGAGTGTTGAAGCCTATACCAAACTGCGCACCTTTGCTGACGACGAAGGTTGGTGGTTTTTGGCTCAAGAAGTGAGTTCCGACGAATTCTGTGCTCCAACGCGTGAAACTGACTGGGAAGACGGAGGTAAATGGGTGGCCATGCATCGACATACCTGGAATAATGACATAGAAGGTGTGAATCGTATGTGGGGTACCATGTGGGAAGGAGTTACTTCCTGCAATATGGTACTTGATATGCTAGGTGATTTGAAAGAAACTGAACCCATTAGAAAGAAGAAAAGTGAAGTAAAAGCCCTTCGTGCCCTTTATTACTATTACCTCATCGATAATTATGGAGATGTTCCCTACCTAACCACTTCTCGAAATGTACCTGAGAAACCTTATAAACTGAAACGCGAGGTAATTTTCGATTCTTTAGTCAGCACCCTCACAACCGCACTACCTGACTTAAAAGCAGTGGATAATAAGCTCTTGTTCACCAGATACTCAGCTTTTGCCCTCCTTTCAAAACTATATTTGAATGCCGAAGTATATACAGGAACAGCACAGTGGCAATTGGCCATGGACTATGCCGATAGCGTAATTGCTGGCCCTTATACTTTTGCCGGTAACGTTTCTGAAACCTTCAAAACAGCCAACGATAAAGCTTCAGAAATCATTTTCTGCATTCCTTACGATGAAGACAATTTCAAAGGATTCCGCATTCATATGCGTACTTTGCATTATCAACAAAACCTAGAGTTTACCATGCCTGTTGGCCCTTGGAACGGACTTTGCGTGGTGCCCACTTTCTTCGATACTTACGAATCCAACGACTTGCGTAAAGTCGCCTATCATCTTTATGGACTTCGTAAAACACCCGCTGGCGGAGATATATACGACCAGCTAACCCATAAAAAACTGGATATCAACCCCCACCTTCCTGCCTTGGTAATCAAAGCTGCCAATGGACATACTCCAGAACAAGTGCGTATGACAGGGGCACGTTTGGGTAAATATGAAATTGCCTTGGGAGCCGGTGAAAACCTAAGCAATAATTTCCCATTATTCCGTTTAACTGATTTCTATTTTGTAAAAGCCGAATGTGAAGTTCGATTGGGAATCAGTGGAAACGGTAAAGCTTTGGTAGATCAAGTTCGTTCGCGTGCCGGTGTTTCTCCTTTCAGCAGCCTAAGCCTCGACAACCTTTTGGCTGAACGCGGTAGGGAATTGTATTGCGAAGGTCATCGTCGTCAAGACCAGATCCGCTTTAATAAGTGGAATCAAAGTTGGTGGGAAAAAGATGCCCATACCAGCGAACTCAATACCTTCCCCATTCCAAAATGGGCCACCGATGTCAATAGCAATTTGCTTTTGCCTGCTAAATAATTTACTTTTGATTCTATTTTCAATTTAAATACGAATACTTTAATTTTTAACTATTTTATTAATCAAATCAAACACTATGAAAACTTTAAGTTTAAGAAGTCTTTTAAATCTTTTAGGCGTTGTTTTAATGACAAGCCTTGTTATGGGAACTACCTCATGCAAAGAGGAAGACCCCATTGTAGAACCACCTGTGGTTATTCTTGATGGTTATTATGTTAAAGGTGCTGCAACTGCTTACACCGATTTCAATGCAAAAGCCATGATGAAAGTAACCAAAAACGAAGTAAACCAACTCGATCGTGCTCAACTAATGGAGCTTTACATTCCCATTAAAGCCACTGATGGTTTCAACATCGTTAAAGTTGCCGGATCTACCAAAACCGTTTACGGTCCTGGTGCTAACTGGGCTGAAGTAACTGCTCCCACGGGTGATGAGCCTCATAGCGCTCCTTTCTGGCGCGGTGCTGTAACTGCCACTTCTGTTAAATTTACCGTTCCTGAAGATGGTTTTTACCATGTAATTTTTGATACCGAATTGAACATTGCCGTTGTGGCTCGCGTTCATTGGGGAGTAATTGGTGCTGCAACAGCTAATGGCTGGGGTGGATCAACCGATCTTACTGAGTCCGCTTTCAATACAACTGTAATGAGCTGGACTGCAACTAATATGGAACTTCGCGGTGGTGACTGGAAATTCCGTTACAGCAATGGTTGGAAAGTAGAAGTTGACCCAACCGTTGACCTTGGTGGTGGTGTAGTAGGTGTAAAAGTTAATACCAATTTTGGTGGAACTTTGACCGCTTTAACTCCTGGCGGTGCCAATATCGTTAATGCTGCTCCTGGAGTTTACTCTCTAACTTTTACTTACACTTTAGGTACAGGTTATGTGCTTACATTAACCAAAACTGGTGATCTACCTTTGACCAATTGGACAGGTGTTGTTTGTGATGCAGTAGGAACTGGTGTTAGCGCTGATAACCCTTCTGCTATCATCCCTGACCCATCAAGCTGGAACTGGGGAAATAAATTAATTGCTAGCAATGGTGGCGTGCCTACCAAAGTAGGTGATGTTTATACCTGGATTTGGACCAATATGGTAATCGAAGCCAACGAAGGTTTCAAACTAAGAACCGAAAACGGTGTTGCTCCTACCACAGGAGGTGCCAATTTCGATGCTGGATTTGGTGCTGTTAACACAGGAGCTAGCTCTGCAAACGTTATCGACCTTGGTGGTAACCTCGGTGTAAACACCAAAGGTTCTTACACCATTACCCTTACCATCGACGCAGCTAATAGCGATGCTAAAACCATCACTATTACTCAATAATTTACAATCCTTTGCGATTGAAAAAGCCGCCTTCGTTGAAGGCGGCTTTTTTGTTTAACCCGAATTCTAAGACATTTTTAAAAGTATAACCAAACAGTTAACTTTCCACCCTACTCCACCCTAATCTTCTGCCCAATTTTCAATACTGAATCCTCCTTAATACCATTCAATTTGCACAGTTTTGCAGTGGTTGTTTTATTCTTAAGTGCAATGGCGTAAAGGTTATCGCCTTGTTTTACAACGTAGATCTTTTTACTCTCAGATTTTTTACTCTGCGGTTTTTGATTTTGCGATTTATCAATCTTTGAAGATGCCTTTTGGATCCTACCAATTTCAGGAAGAGAATCGTATTTAATATCTTTACTATTTTTCTTTAATCCTTGGCTATAAGCTCCAAAATCGCCATCTACGGGTCTGTTTCTAAAATCGGTGAGCGTAATTTGGTAGTTATTAATTTTACTTTTGCTAGCCTCACTACCATCAAATTGATAAAGCCATTGATACATCACGGGCATATAAAACACGTGCACCATATCTGCATGACCCAGTCCGGGAAAGTAATCGGCCCGAACATAATTGATTCCATTTTTCTTAATGGCATTTTCCATTTTTTGTGATTGGCTAACAGGCACATCTCTGTCGGCCTTTCCATGAAGAATCCATAGGGGAACCTTGGCCAAATTAGCAGCATCGGATACTTTACCTCCACCACATAATGCCATAGCAGCGGTAACCTCATTGGGATACTTACCCACAAAATCAAAAGTGCCATAGCCTCCCATGCTCATTCCCACCACATAAACCCGCATACTATCAATGTGATAGTTTTTCTTAACCCAATTCATCACATTCAACACCCGATCAGGATTCCAATGCTGCCCGCGAGGACATTGGGGTGCAACCACAAAGGCATTGGGCTTGATACCGGTACGTTGAATGGCATCGATGACCCCATACTTTTTAACCCGATTCAGATCGCTTCCCGACAAACTATAGCCATGCAAAAAAACAATCAAAGGCATGGCCTTACTGCTATCGTTATAAGCATCAGGAAGATTTAAAAGAAAATGGTACCCATGGTCCACCTGATTGTGAAATGGCAAGGTTTCACTCTGAGAATAAATAAGTTGTGTATGTAGAATAAATAATAATAACCCTAAAAATATGCTTTTCATCCTTAAAA
>DZDC01000194.1 GCA_022736595.1 Draconibacterium orientale
TTTTTTTCAGATTAGCTGCAAAGTGGGTTAATAGGTATCTGCTTTTTTTATGATAGAAAAATCTGGGTTAAACCAACCAGCTTTTCACCTGATCTAAGGTTGGATTAGCAATTTCGAGGTTCATTTTCTTACGCAATCCGCAAATTTGCTGATGCAGTTTATTGGGATTTTGTTCCTTTAAAATCGAAATCATTTGGATTCCCGATTTGCGAATAAGGTCGATATAGGCAGCGTCGATGCCCAAAGCGGCAAATTCTTCGTCGGTGCTGTTTTGCAGTTTCTTTTCGGGTCGCATTTGAGGAAAGAAAAGCACCTCTTGGATGCTATCGTTGTTGGTCATAAACATTACCAAACGATCGATGCCAATACCCATTCCTGAAGTAGGTGGCATCCCGTATTCCAAAGCTCTCACAAAGTCGTGATCGATAAACATGGCTTCGTCATCACCTTTTTCGCTCAAGCGTAATTGTTCTTCAAAACGCTCCAATTGATCAATGGGATCGTTGAGTTCGGTATAAGCATTGGCCAATTCTTTACCATTTACAAAGAGCTCAAATCGCTCGGTCAGAGCTGGATTGTCGCGATGTTTTTTGCATAGGGGCGACATTTCCACCGGGTAATCGGTAATGAAAGTGGGCTGGATGTAATGATGTTCGCACTTTTCACCAAAAATTTCGTCAATGAGTTTTCCTTTGCCCATGCTGGGAGTGGTGGCAATGCCCAATTGATGACAAACTTCGCGAATTTCGTCTTCGTTTTTACCATTTAGGTCAAATCCGGTATGGGTTTTTATGGCTTCGAGCATGGGAACGCGAGCAAAAGGAGCTTTGAAGTTGATATTATTTTTGCCATAAGTAACTTCTGATGTTCCGTGTAAATCGAGGGCTACACGTTCGAGCATGCGCTCGGTAAAGTCCATCATCCAATGGTAGTCTTTGTAGGCCACATAGATTTCCATCACGGTAAATTCGGGATTGTGGGTGCGGTCCATGCCTTCGTTTCTGAAATCTTTTGCAAATTCGTACACTCCATCATAACCTCCTACAATCAGTCGTTTTAGGTACAACTCATTGGCTATACGCATATAAAGAGGAATGTTGAGGGCATTGTGGTGGGTAATAAAGGGTCGGGCAGTGGCTCCACCAGGAATGGGTTGAAGTATGGGGGTTTCCACTTCGAGATAACCAAATTGGTTAAAAAACTGGCGCATGGAGTTGATGATGCGGCTACGCTGAATAAAGGTCTTGCGCACATCGCTGTTGACAATAAGATCCACGTATCGCTGGCGGTAGCGTTGTTCGGGATCGGTAAAAGCGTCGTAGCTTACACCATCTTTTTCTTTTACGATGGGCAGTACTCGGAGCGATTTGCTGAGCAGCTTGAGAGAACTTACATGTATGGAAATTTCGCCCATTTGAGTTATGAAAACATAGCCCGTAACGCCAATGATATCACCAATATCCATCAGTCGTTTAAAAACAGTATTGTAGAGCGATTTGTCTTCGTTGGGGCAAATTTCGTCGCGTTTGATATAAAGTTGAATGCGTCCTTTTTCGTCTTGCAACTCTACGAAACTGGCGGCTCCCATAATTCGGCGGCTCATAATACGGCCAGCGATGGAGACGTTTTGAAAATTTTCGGGATGGCTTGCAAATTGCTGATGAATGGCCTCACTATTGACCGTTACATCAAAAGCTTCGGGTGGAAAGGGGTTAATCCCCAATTGATAAAGTTCGTTTAGAGAATTGCGTCTTATCTGTTCTTGTTCGTTTAATTCTGTCATGGGATGTTAAAATATTTGCAAAGATACAATCATTTTTCAAAGGCAGTTTTGGAAAGATGAAACGAGATTTCTAAAATTTTCAAATGTTTGATTTTTTAAAGAACCCTATTTTATCAGTTGCTTATCTATGATGCATTACTAAGTTTGTCAGCTTTCATTTTTCAATGCTAAATATTTGGATATAGTCTTATTAACTATGCCATATCCTTCTGTGATCTCCATTTCATAAACTCTTAACTCTGTTAAAAACACATAAATGATTATTCTTATTTCCATACTGGAGCCTATTTAGTTCGACATAGACAACTTGCCAAGTAGAAAAGGTGCTTGGAGGCGAACTTTTTAGAAGGGTTAATTTATTATCATCCTAAGATAATCATTCGAGGCCTCCATATTCTGGTCTAAAACTGCTCTTTTAATCACAATACTTGTGTCAGTATCCCACTTAATTTCTTCAGGCCCCCAATTAGCTATTTCAATTTCAAAAATATTACTAATCGTATCTGTATCTATTCTATATAACTGAATTCCATTAACCATAAAGCCTGCTACCAAATCATAAGAATATGAAATAAGCAGTTTATTATTTGGAGAAATTATAGGATTATCCCAAAAATAAGTCTCACTTCCATTTTTAAGATTAACAAAACAATCAGAGGTCCATTCCCAATGAATACCTTCAATGTGAATATATCCAGATTCAGGTAAAAATGACTTATAATTATAAAACGCACTATGTTCACTTTCTGTAGTATCATTTTTAAAAACGACGATTCTATCATTTGCTTTAATAACCAAGCTTTCCTTTTGAATCATCAGAATACTCGTATCTGGTTTCTTTGTTATTAAAACATTTTTTACATGCTGAAATGTTGATTTACTTATTGAATCGAGGTAATATATTTTCCCATTAATTGTTAATGAATCTTTATGAATTATCTTATCAGTAACCGATGTCTTTGGTAATCTGCATGAAAAGAATAATAAAGTACCAATTAATAAAACAGTTGTTTTCATGTGCTAATAAGGAGGCTTCATAATTTATATTATTTTATAGTATCAAAGATTTTAGTACATGACAATTTTCAATTTAGACC
>DZDC01000195.1 GCA_022736595.1 Draconibacterium orientale
CAGTCGATGTAGCCGATTTTGGCATCAAGGAATTGGTAAAAATGTATCCCAATCCGGCGAATACTTTTGTGAATATCAATACGGATATTTCCATTGAAGTATCAATTTACAATGCGACCGGAGCCATTATTTGGAAAGGAAATTTTGATAAAGGCATCAACACTTTTGATATAAATAATTTGAGCAGTGGCTTGTATCTCACTAAAATTACCGCCCAAGAAGGTGCTTGGGAAAACCAATCGGCTGTTTATAGGTTGATTAAAGATTAATTTTTTTGAAATGTTTTATTCTAATTAAATATATATCCCGAACCGATTGAAGTATTTAACTTCATGAGGTTCGGTTTTTTTTCTAATCTTTAAAATCAGTTTATTATGAAAGCAAAACTTTCTTTTCTGTTTCTTTTTTATCTTTCTTTAATGAACTTAAACGCCCAAATGGGTGTGATTGCCCTACACAAAGTAGGAGATGTGCAATATTTCTCTACTTCCGATGCTTTTAATTTAGCCTATACGGCTGCCGTAGATGGGGACACGTTGTATTTACCGGGTGGTTCCTTTACACCGCCTGCCGCGATTCGGAAAAATTTAAAAATCTTTGGCGTAGGACATTACCCTGACAGTACGGCGGCTACCAATGCTACTATTATCAATACGCATTTGGGTGTAGGTCATGAAGCCGATGGACTGCATTTGGAAGGAGTGAAAATAATGGGTAATTTAGTATTTGAAGCAAATGCTGCATCAGGAATTAACAATGTGGTGGTGAGAAGAAGTTATATGCAAGATTTAGTGGCCTCAGGTTCCGTCATTCACAATAATAATTTATTTTCTGAAAATGTAATACTCAATATTTCAGACCTAAGTGCCATACAAGCATCGGGATTTTACAGTAATATTATTGAAAATAGAATATATAATATTTTTTCAAATGTTTTTGAAAACAATGTCTTTCTTTTTCATGCTGTCTCCGGTTATCTATCCATCAACAATGCCCAATCATCCGTATTTAATAATAATATATTTGAAAATTTTGGGGTTGCAAATGGCAATGCCAATAGTTTTTCCAATAATCTCATTGGTGGAACAGGTACCCTGTCATTGGGAACAAATCCAAGTATGAATAGTAATTATAGAATTGATCCGGAAGATACCTATGTGAGTGAAACCAATCAAATTTTTGAGTATGCCGATAATTTTCATTTGACAGCAACGGCTTTGGGTTTTTTAGGTGATGATGGATCGCAAGTAGGTATATATGGTGGAATTTTTCCTTATAAAGAAGGTGCTGTGCCTATTACACCACATATCAGTGTGAAAAACATTGCCAATACTTCCAATAATCAAGGTAAAATAGAAGTAGAAATCGAAGTTCACTCTCAAAACCGTTAGTCCTATGAAAGCACTCAAACATCCGCTCTTGTGGATAGTGATAAGTATGCTTTTTTCTATTCACAATAAGGCTCAAACAGATCATTATTTGGTGGGCTATCAATCCTCTTTCAACGGTTCTGATGCTGTGAGTTATGTTCCAATAGCACCCGTGCAACATTTGAATCTCACAACATTGGTTGATGCTTCGTCATTGACAAATGCTTATAACCTATTGCAAATGAGATTTAAAGACGACCAAGGTTATTGGAGTTCGATTGTCAGTCAACCTATTATCAAAGTGCCTGCCGGAACATTAGCAGAAAAGAAATTGATAGCTTATGAATACATGTTCAATCAAGGGGAAAATATACATTATGTGCCGATTAGTCCCCAAAATGATGTGATTATGGCTACCGAATTGGATGCATCCGGATTGTCCAATACGTTGAATTTACTCAACATTCGCTTTCAAGACGATAGCAGTATGTGGAGTAGCTATACTTCTCAATTTGTGGTGGTTATACCCGATGGCGTCAGTGCCGATAAGAATATTGTGGCTTATGAATATGCTTTTAATGAGGGTGAGTTTGTTACTGAGATGCCATTGTCGCCACAGATGGATTATGTGTTGATTGCGGAAATTACACCACCACAATTGACTAATTCGCTGAACACTTTCCACATTCGATTTAAAGATGAAAGCGGTATGTATAGCAGTTATGTTACTCAATTTTATCTCTTTCAACCACCTACACCCGATGCATTGGACAATAAGTTGACTTCCTATGCATATTGGTTTGCTTCTGATGGAAGCGAAAAACGTGTAATGGATATTGATCCCGAAAGTCCACATTTGAGTTTGGAGCTAATTGATGTCCAAAACCTATGGGAAGGCGATTATACGCTACATACACAATACAAAGATGTCTTAGGACGTCATAGTATGGTAACAGCGGAAAATTTTCATAAAAACTTACATCCGATGGCATTGTTTAGTGTTGATAATGACGCTGTTTGCACGGGTGAAACGGTAACCTTTACTGATGAAAATTCGGTTGACTTCGATACGGTTTTATATAATTTCGGAGACGGACAAACTGCTACTACGCTCAACACATCACACATTTACAGTGTATTTGGGACTTATGAAGCAAGTATGACTGTTACCGATACAGATAGTGGCATGCAAAATACTTCATCCAAAACCATTCAAGTTTATAAAGTTCCCAATAATCAAATAATTGCAAACAATGTAATTCCGGCATGTTTTGGAACCAATGTAAATTTGCAAGCAACAGAGTCCGGAATGAATTATTTGTGGAGTAATGGCAGTACCACACAAAGTATTGAGGTAACATTAGCAGGAAATTATTTGGTTGTGATTACCAATCCCAATCATGCTGCTTGTCAGGTTACTTCAAATACGATTGAAGTCAGTTTTAAACCTGAAATCAGCACCGGTGTTACTTTACAAGAATTTCCCTTATTACTCACCGCCAATCAAACC
>DZDC01000064.1 GCA_022736595.1 Draconibacterium orientale
GGAAAAGTCCCCTTTAGGGGATTTAGGGGTAAAAGGGCTTTTTAGACTGGGCACATATTTACTTTTGGTACTCAATCACGAAAAAGTAAAGCGCATGCAAACCCAGTTAATACTTAGCCCAATCCGTATAGAAACAAAGCCTTATCTCGGAAGAAATGGAAGTGAAGATAATAGGGAATAGGGATGGAATGGGAAATTTGGGAGCTACCACCAATTGTAACACAACACTGCAACAAACAAACAAAGACGAATGAAATATAAAAACATCAGAGAAGAAGAACTCAAAAATAAGGTTGGTGCAGACTGGTTTAAACATTTCGACACCACAGAAATTATTGGCAATCACTGCTGACCGATTAAATATAGAAAGCAAATTATTTCTATAGATTCCTCGCTACGCTCGGAATGACAATCAGTTAGTTACATATAGTAGCAGGGGTTGGCAATATTGATTTTACAGTTTTTCCGAAGCAAAACAGCATTTTCGGAAGAAGCCACAGCCGTTTTTAATGCAGGGCGTGAACTGTGGAAATACTATCATTCGTTTAATGCCATTAACCCAAACGCAAGTTTGTACGACATCAGAGATTTTTTTCAAGGCAAAAACGAACAAGGCAGAATGAACGCAAAAAGCACCGACCAAAAATATACCGAACTAATCGGCGACTTGCGAAACAACCTAAACGTGTTGGCAGACAAAATAAAACCAAAAGTTTACGAATACGAATTTTTGAAAGAATAATGGGAGAAGGACAAAAGGGGCTAATAAATAGCCCTAGCGATTGGCACTTTGTGATAACTATTGAAACCAGCGAAGAGTCTCTACTTCCCTTCCCTTCGACTCCGCTCAGGGCAGGCTCCATCAGGGCAGGTTCTATGTTTAGCACAAGGGTTGAACTATGCTTCGACTACGCTCAGCATTCGATTAATGCACGAGCACTGAACAATTCTGATTTGCGAGGAGTTCGTTGGTTTTGAGCAGGATTTTTGAGCAGGATTTTGTAAACCATGGCCGTCCGATTTAAAAATTCTTTTGAAAAAACAGACGTCGTTACCATTGATTTAATGGACTACTTTAGCGGGGCAAAATTTTAAGAAAATGGATTTTAAAAAGGGTTATTAGACGCACTACCATTAGTGGTAAGCGTGCAAAACACCTACAAAAAGACAGTAACTAAGAATGAAACAAGCATATATAGAAGCAAAGACGTTTGACAGAACAAGCTTTAAGGACAATCTTCTGGAAAAGGGAGAATATGAGAACTGCCGTTTTATTAATTGCGATTTTTCAGGCATTGACTTATCTGATTATAGGTTCACTGATTGTGAGTTTACAGCTTGTAATTTAAGTTTAGTAAAATTGACAAAGACCGCATTTCGGGATATAAAATTTAAGGATTGTAAGTTGTTGGGGCTGCGTTTTGATAGTTGTAATGAATTTGGACTTTCATTTAGCTTTGAAAATTGCATTTTAAATTATTCTACGTTTTACAAGACTAAAATCAGAAAGACTATTTTCAAAAACACCAAATTGCAGGAAACTGATTTTACAAATTGTGACTTGACAGATTCTCAGTTTGATAATTGTGACCTAATGAGGGCGATTTTTGACAATACAATTATTGAAAAAGCAGATTTTCGGACTTCTTACAACTATTCAATAGACCCTGAAATCAACCGAATTAAGAAAGCAAAGTTTTCAATTTCGGGCGTTGCAGGTCTTTTAGCCAAATATAACATTGAAATTGAGTTCAATAATTAAAGGATAATTGATAACTCCAAGCATTGAGAATTTAACCGACAAAAAACTAATCGGCAAACGACCAAAAAAATAGCCCTCTGAACGATGACAGCATTCAAAAATTAAAACTATTTTTGCTCTTTAAACCTTATAAATACATGCTAAAAATTCTAACGGTTACTGCAATGATGCTCCTTAGCACCACTTCACTTTTGGCTCAGGAATTTGATTTGTTTTTTGACTCGAAAAGCCTCCGTATTGATTTGATACATACGGCCAATGCTCAGCAGGAGTATTATTCGGTCGATCGATATTACAAAGAACCCTATTGGGGTGGATCAAAAATCAATCTCATCGATACCTTAGGATATGGCAACTACCAATATCGCATTGTGGACAGCGCCTCGCAGCGGTTGATTTTCAGCAAAGGATTTTCAAGTTTGGGTGCCGAATGGATTGTTACTCCAGAAGCGAAAACGCTGTGGAGAAGTTTTGAAGAAAGCATCGTGCTTCCCTTTCCTCATAAGAGCATCGGGGTTGAGATTTTAAAACGCAAGGGCAAAGAATGGGTAACACTTACTTCCTTTTATGTGAATCCGAAAAGTTATTTAATCAATACCGATCAAAAGGTAAAAATAGAAGCGCGAAAAATTCATTACAGTGGAAACACTGCTCAAAAGATTGATATCGTGATTCTTGCCGAAGGATATACCGCCAGCGAAATGCAAAAGTTTATGCGTGATGCACAACGCTTCAAAGACACTTTATTTTCATGGCAACCTTTTAGAAACTACACTCAAAATTTCAATATCTGGGTTGTACCCACGACCTCAGAGGAGTCGGGAACAGATATCCCTGGTGAAGGAATTTTTAAAAACACCTTTTTCGACAGTCATTTTTACACCTTTGGCACCGAGCGATACATCAACACTACGCACAATCGGCAAATAAGAGACGCTGCGGCCAATGCCCCTTACGATCAAATCTATGTTTTAGTCAATACCGATCGATATGGCGGAGCTGGAATCTATAATTTTTATTCCATCTGCACCAGCGACAACCCCTATTCGGGCTTTGTATTCGTTCATGAGTTTGGCCATGCATTTGGCGGCTTGGGCGATGAATATTTCAGCGACGATGAAGCGGTGGAGGAGTTTTACCAATTGCAAACCGAACCATGGGAACCCAACCTAACCACACTGGTTGATTTTGAAAGCAAATGGAAAAGAAGCATGGATGCCTCCACACCCATTCCCACTCCGACTACCGATGAATTTCTGAATAAAATTGGCGTTTTTGAAGGTGCAGGATACAGTAAAAAAGGCATTTATCGACCTTTCATCGATTGCAGCATGAAATCCATCATCAGTAACGCACTATGTCCTGTTTGTCAAAAAGCGTTAATCGATCAAATTCTATTTTATAGCAAATAAAAGAGCAATGGATATGCTTAAATATTTAAAACTTGTATTTTTAATTTCCATAATTTCAATGAGTTTTGACTCTTCATTAAGGGCTCAGGAAACTGAAGAACCTTGCCCCACTGAGGTTAGCAAAAAGTCAGAGAAGCTTCAAAAAAACGCCATGGAGAAGCTTAAAGAGGGCGATGTGCAAGCCGCGCAATCGCTCTTGGAAGAGGCTTTGCAAGAATCGCCCGAGAACTTAAAAGCCCTTTGGTCGATGGGAGAACTCAATCGAAAATCGTCGAATCGATATGCCAAACCTACAACAGCCATTGATGCCTACTCGCAAATTATTGCCCTTTGTCCTTCCTACCAAGAATCCTATTCGTACTACCATTTGGGAAAGCTTTATTACAACGACAAAAACTGGCAACTGGCCTACGAAAATCTTGACTTATTTGTAAAAGTGGAGGGCAATAAAGTTCACGAAAAACATTTGGACGATGCTTTGGACTTGGTACAATATGCAAAATTTTATGCCGACTTATATGCCCATCCTGTACCTTTTGAGCCCAAATTGGTGGATGGAGTTAGCACTCCCTCTGACGAATATTTACCCAGTTTAAGTCCCGACAACGACTTTCTTTATTATACTCGGGTGTATGCCAATCAACAAGGTAACCGAGCCACCGTTTCGAATCAAGGTCCAAAAATTGAGCGGTTTTGCGTATCGAAACGTAAGGGGATCAACCGTTATGACATGGGCGAAATCATGCCTTTTCCTTTCAACGAACAACCCAACGAAGGCGGCGCAGCACTTACCATCGACAATCGAGAGCTCTATTACACCCGTTGTGTGATTAGCAATACCCGCGATTTGGATTGCGATATTTGCTACTCAAGATTCGAGAATGACCAATGGTCCGACATTGAAATCCTTGGCAGCGAAGTAAATACTTCTAAAAACTGGGAATCGATGCCCACCATTTCCTCTGATGGAAAGACTTTGTATTTTGTAAGTGACCGACCGGGCGGGTTTGGAGGTTACGATATTTATATGTGTCGAAAAAATAAAGAGGGTCAATGGCTGCCCGCAGTGAATATGGGACCTGGCATCAATACCGCCGGAAATGAGAAATCACCCTTCATTCATACCGACAGCCAAACCTTATATTTTTCCTCTGCCGATCGCAAAGACGAAAGCACCGGGGAATGGTTTGCAGGCCACATGGGATTGGGAGGTTACGATATTTTTTTTACTCGACTCACCGACAGCAATATTTGGATTAGTCCCAAAAACATTGGATATCCCATCAATTCTGAAGATAATGATTTGGGATTTTTTGTAAGCACCAATGGAAAATATGGATATTTGGCTTCAAACAAACTCGTTCAAAGCAATGGAGGTAACGACTCAAAGGCTCAGTGGGATATTTACAGCTTTGAGCTTTATACCGAAGCTCAACCTCAAAAAGTACTTTTTGTAAAAGGCAAATTAACAGACGAAATAAGCAAAGAAAACCTTCGTGAAGCCACCATTGAAATCACCAACGTGGACACCAAGGAAGTTAAATCAGTCCCTGTAAATCAAGAAAATGGAGAATTTGTGGTGGCCATGGTGATGAAGTCGGACTACATTATGACGGTGAAGCAAAGCGAATATGCCTACATTAATAAATACATTGGCAAAACCGATACCCGTTTTGACCTACCCATTTCCATGGAAATGAAAATGCAACCCATCCAAGTGGGGAAAACTTATAATATCGACGATGTGTACTTCGATACCGATTCAGATAATCTCACTGCCGCTTCGGTGAAAATCATAGAAAGCTTCAAGCAATTTTTGGTGGATAACCCTACCATTATTATCGAAATTCAAGGCCATACCGATGATGTAGGCTCAGCCGATTACAACTTAAAACTGTCGGAAGCTCGCGCCAAAACCGTTAACAGTTTGCTTATCCAATTGGGGGTTGAAGGCAACCGTTTATCATACAAAGGTCTGGGGGAAAGCCAACCCATGGCTGACAATAAAACTGAAGATGGCAGAGCTAAAAACCGGAGAACTGTATTCTTAATTCTTGACAAATAAAACCATGAATTTTACCCATAAAAATCAATTGATTTTCATGCTCTTGTGGGCGTTTATCAGTATTAGTCATCTTAGCTTTGGCCAGGAAAATATTCTCTATTACAATCTTAAAGGCAGCCAAGACGACCGAATGATTCTTTATGGGCTTAAAGGTGGCGAACGGTTTGCGCTTGACACCGTTTACAGGCAATCCAGTGGAGCCTTTGTTTTTACAGGAATTGAACAATACCATCCAGGAATTTACCGAGTTTACATCAACGACTCCACCTTTACAGAACTCATTTTCAATCGCGAAGATATTGTACTCACCGCTGATATTCAAAACATCTTGGGAACCATGACCATTAGCAAATCCGTTGAGAACTCCATTATGTTTAGTTATTGGTCGCTGGCCCTGGTTATTAAAGATTCCATTTTAACGCTAAGCCGCAAACGCGGTGAAATCGAGTTTCGAACCCACAATTCCAATCATCCTGAAATCAAAAAGATTAACCTAAGAATTAAACAGCTTAACGATAGCGCCATATCCTTTGTGGATTCCCTTTTAGTTCTTCATCCAAATCTTTTTGCGCCAAGGCTTCTAAAGTCCTACCAACAGCCCAATTTTGATCGATACAAGGCCCAACATCCCTTGGAAGCCGCCTCTTTAAGCGAAGGAGAGTACTATTTTTATCATTTTTTCGATAATATTGATTTCAACGACGAGCGATTTTTATATACTAAAGTGCTCTATACCACGCTCAGCGATTATATTAGTACCTTTGGAGAACCCGCATCCACGGCTAATTATGTGGCCGTAGTGGATCAAGTGATGTCGAAATGCACCCCTGAAAGCGAAACCTATTACTATTGCCTCGACTTGTTTGTTAAAACTTTTGAATCGTCGATTTGGGAAGATGTAATGATTCATATTATTGACTCTTATTATCTTAAGTCGAATAAGTACTCCTCAAGTCAGAAAGATTTTTCCAGAAAGCATGCAGAAAAAATCAAATCCTTACGCCCTGGACAACCCGCTCCTACCCTGCTTTTGCCCGATGAAAAAGGTACCCTCATCGATGTACTAAAAACCCCAGCCAAAGCCAAAATGATTGTTTTTTACAGCACCGAATGCAGTCATTGTGCTGAAGCCATGCCATCGTTGGTGGAATTGGCTGGTATGTACGCTTCGGAAGGCTTGCAAAGCTATGGTGTGGCCATTGCCGAAGACCAAGAAACTTGGATGAAGGAAATTATCAAGTTCAATATGAATTGGACCAATCTCAGCGATGTAAAAGGCATGGGCAGCCCTTTTATCAACGACTACAATATTAATGCTACTCCAACCATCTACATTCTCGCTGATGATAACGTGATTATGGCCAAACCCAGCAACACCGATGATATCCATGCCGTGGTGCTTCAACTATTACACAACCGATAAAAACATAGAAAATGCGTTTTTACACCCTATTTCTCATTCTAATTTTAAGTCTTGGAGTCCATCTACAAGCTCAAGTGCGCAACGTAAGTTGCAAAAATCAACACACCCCTAAATGGTACTTCACTCCCTATGTCGCGTTGGGTAGCTTAGACTATAATTATGGATTAAATCACACGGTTTATGATGCTGATAGCGTGAATCATCCTATTGAGCAAGGCCAGATGATTTCACCAGCGTTTGGTTTTCATGTGGTGAATATTCAAGAATCGTTTCGAATGGGCGCAGGAGGTGAGTTGCAGGGTGTTTATGGAAAAACCAGTAATGGAGTTAGCACTAACGATCAAACGCTGCACAATGCAAAACTCTATTTACGTTTAGAATACCGCATTTACGAAGGCATGACCACCGATGTGGGCTTCTATGCCGATGGAGGAGCCTTCAAAACCTTTGGAAGTGTAGGGAAAGACAACAATTTTGGAGCCTTTGGCAAGTTGGGGATCTTCACAAATTTTGTAACTGAAGGCAACAGCTCTGTCCTTGTAGGCATTGATTATCAATATAATACCTTTACAAACACCATAGGCTCAGGCCTTTCACATCATGTTATGAAAGGACTAAGCCTCAACGTGGGATATCGAATTTGGTAATTATTGCTTAATCTTTCTAATGGAATCTAAGACCGTTCCATCCACCCATTTCACAATGGCCACCACCTCGTCTTCAAATTGAGGATTTTGAGGTTTACCGCAAATGGCTTCTGCCTCTGCTTGTAATTCCTCAATGGTTTTTATAGGCAAATTACTATTCTTGGCTTTTTCAATTAAATCGGTTCGTAAGGGATTAATGGCAATACCTCTTTCGGTAACAATTACGTCAATCAATTCGCCTGGTCCGCAAAGGGTAGTCACTTCATCCCTAATTACAGGTATTCTGTCGCGAAACAAGGGAATAGGAAGAATCACTGTTTTTCCAAAAAGGCAATTTTGCCAACCTCCAATTCCGTGCAATAAATAACCGTCGGAATGAGTCACCACATTGGCATTGAAGTTAACATCCACTTCGGTAGCCCCTAAAATCACCACATCCACCATGGAAGCAAAATTTCCTTTTCCGTGGTAATTGTAGCTTGTAAATGGGCTTGAAGGCACATGGTTTGAATTTTCGCGAATGCTTCGCACCCCTTCCATATCAAAGGTTTGTCCATCGATGATGTAATCGATAATTCCGTCTTCGAGCATCTTCACCGGATATTGATTGCTCCCAGCCCTGACGAAACGGGCTTTCCACTGGTTTTTGCGGAGTATTTCATCGAAATAAATACCGATGCTTAAAGAAGTACCCCCCGCTCCTGCTTGATAGCTAAAACCATCATAAATAAGACCTGTAGCTTCACAAAATTTGGCAGTAAGTTCAGCAATGAGTAAGCGATCTGGACTTTTGGTCACGGCGGTGGTTCCGCTCACGATTTTTGAGGCATCGCCTACCTTTTCCACTTTCACCGTAAAATCCACATAATTGCCTTGAATTTGCCAAGGGTAGCAAGGAAATGGAACCAAATTATCGGTAACCACAATCACTTTATCGGCATATTGTGAGTCAGCCAATGCAAAGCCTAAAACACCTGAGGCAGCAGGCCCGTTCACTCCATTGGCATTTCCAAAGCTATCGGCTGATGAAGCTGCAATCACAGCGATGTCAATATGAACCTCGCCATCCTGTACTGCCTGGTAACGCCCACCATGCGAGCGCAAAATACCAATTCCTTTCATTCCGCCTTGGCTTGTAAATTTGCCCAAAGCACCATTCATACTGCCTTCAATCCTATTGATGGTGCCATCCTCAAGGTATTTTATTAAAGGTTCGTGACAAGGAAATGAGGCCGATGGATACCATCGTAAATCTTTTATTCCCATTTCGTGAGCGATATCAAATATTTGATTACTAACGATATCTCCATTACGAAAATGGTGATGGGTAGAAATGGTCATCCCATCCTTGAAGCCAGCTTGGATAAGGGCTTCTTTTAAGCTTGGGACAAGTTTATTTCCATCCTCTGGGAAGTCGGCACAACTTTCTAAAGGAGGGCCATATCTACGTCCAGTAGGTTTAAATTTTCCAACGCCCAAATAGGGAATTTGAGCTTCGCCATTCACTTCGGTAGGAACACTGCGGCCAGCAGCATTGATTACCATATTTAGTTTTTTGTTTGTCATAATTCTAATTTTGCTCAAAAGTTGTTTTCCAATTTTCCGAAATCACACCGAGTTTAATCGCCGTTTGAAGGGTGTTTTGAGCCCTTTTCACTACGGGTGCGTCTATCATTTTAGTTCCTAAACTCACCACACCATGACCTTGTGAAATGGCCAAATCAAAAGCCATTATGATCCGTTGTGCTTTAAGAATTTCTTTGGATTCAGGAGCATAGTTTTGATGAATCACTTCGATCTGGCGCGGATGAATGCAGCCCATACCGTCAAAACCAAGTCGTTTCGACTGTTGCACATTTCGAGCAAGTGCTTCCATATCCGACACATCAGAAAATACCGAATCAATGGGTTGAATGCCAGCAGCTCGACAAGCATTGACCACCGCAGAACGAGCATAAAAAGATTCGGTACCCTCTTCGGTTCTTAGCGTTCCAATGTCAGCGGTATAATCTTCCAAACCAATGGCCATGGCCACCACATTGGGAGATGCACTGGCAATTTCGTAGGCTTTAATCACGCCGAGGGCCGATTCCACGATGGGCATTAGCCAAATAGCATATTTGAAGCCCGTTTGTTGTTGTAGCGCATTGATTTTATTATTGACTTCACGAATTTGAAGTGCCGACTCGCATTTGGGAATCAAGATGAGATTTACATGGTGTGATACAATAAATTCAAGATCATGAAGTCCTGCTGGAATTTGATTGATACGAACCATTCGTTCGGTTTGATAAAAATCGACATTTCTCAAGGCATTGCGTACTATAAAACGGGCTTCATATTTCTTTTCGGGAGCCACGGCATCTTCGAGGTCTAAAATTACACCATCGGGTTTATGAAGCCCAGCATTAATCATCATACTTGGGGTATTGCCAGGCAAATAAAGACGGGAAAAACGGGAACGTTCTTTGGAACTTTCAAGCTTATTTTGGGGAAGAACAGGAAGTAGAAATTCTGCCTTTACATCATAAACCCTTTTGATAGCAGCCTCGATGCGAGCCGCAATTACCCAAGGCAAAGCGCCTGCATCTTCGAGTTTAAGCTTTATGTCGGAGATCAAAAAATGATCGAGTATATCTTGTACAAGTTTAAGAATCGATTCGCCATACATCACCGCTACCTTCGACTTGATATCAAGTTGTCTGCCGCCTTGGCTGGTGTATTCTACTTCCACTCTGCAATCGGAGCGAACCTTATCGCCAAAGTTTCCGAGTACACATTTTTGTTCCAAATTTTCCATAAAAAGGGTTTATTAAATTTCTCAACAAAGATAAAAAATGTTGGTTTTGTAACACACAAAAATGCCCCAACTTTTTAGTTGAGGCATCTCAATATTTTAAAGGGAAATACTCTTAATTCTTAATGAATTTTTGGGTTGCAGTCTGCGATCCGGCTTTCAACTGAAGAATATAAGCTCCTGCTTTAAGGTCGCTGATTTCAAGTCGTTGTGAAACTTGTCCTGCGGATTTTGTACCTAGGTTTTGAGAACTGATCAATCGACCGCGAATGTCATAAATATTAACGATGGCAGTTTCTGATTGTGAGAGCACAAAGTCAACATTGATAAAACCATTGGCAGGATTTGGGAACAAATTCATACTGGATTTGAGTACGAATTTATTTTGAGAAATGGGTTCGGTGCTCAAATAATTGATAGAAGTAAAAATACCACGACCGTGAGTTGCAGCATAGACTTGACCATAGTTATATACACCAGGATAGGTTTGAACCAAAGGATTTCCATTGTCTATGGTTACCGTTTGACGCCAAGGCAAGCTTGAGGTTTGCTGAGCCAACATATAAACTGGAACCATTGGATCAATACCATTATTTACTTGAGCCCAAACCGGATTTGCTGCAGCGATATTATCGGTGGCATACATTCCGTGCTCGGTACCAATGATAACGGTATTGGAGTTGTTTAATGGTATCAAGGAAGCATAAACAGGTAAATCTTGCGTTAAATTTCCAAGTTTAGCGGTAAAAGTTGGGTTGCTACCAGCTGCATTATTTGAATAATAAATATGTTGATTGCCAGTTCCACCAAGGGTTACTATAACTTTATTTTTATCCGAAGGATCGATGGAAATAGATGAAATTATTTGAGTAAAGCTAAAGATTGTAGTATCTGAAACCAAATAGTTAGCCCCTCCAAAATGGGCAGTGCTAGTATCTTGAGCCTGAAGTAGGTTGGTTAAACGCTTAAGACTTGAACCAGTGGTATAATATAAAGCATCACCATCTGAAGATATTTTCATATTTACTATAGCACCCCCAGAGGTATTTTTAGAAACCAAATACCATTCAGGAGTAATCACAGCAAAATAAAGCGCATGTTTGGTCATGTAGATGCCAGCACCCGTTCCAATAAAGAAGCGGCTTTGTACTTTATCCATTACCCTAAGAGAATCGCCTTTAACCACTGCGCTGGGCAAGGTAAATTGGAAGGGATAAAAATTATTCTTTTTACTACGAGCGTCCACTGCGGTATTTGCTGGATAATCTTGATCAGCCACATAATCCACTGAATCGATACTATTTGGGAAGTTAGTAGTTTCCCAAAGCAAGCAAGGAGTCACAAATACACCAGAAAGGCCTGCGTTCATATTGGCATTATAAAACTCATTAGCGCTGGTACTGGGATTAGTTGGATCCTGAAATGTAACTCCATAATCGTTGGAGCGAGCTACATTACCATAATAAATAGAGGCAAAAATCACTTTCTGATTTAAGGTAGAAGCCGCAGCCCATCCACCATCACCCCCTCGAACTTTAAAGGCTTGTTTAGGATCGTTTCCTGTTAAGCTTAAAAACTGAGTACCATTGTCTTGTGTACCTGCAATGGCACCACCATTGGCATAAGGAGCTACTGAATAAAATTGAGTTACATTGAAATTTTTGTTAATGGTAGCGAAGCTATTGCCACCATCGATAGTTTTACTAATACCACCATCGGTTCCTTGGTAAAAGATATTGGCATTGGTGGGATGTTGCGCATAAACATGTTGGTCGGCATGCACGTAAATGCTTGAAGTTTGATCCGCATTCCACATGGTAATGCGCGTCCAACTGAAAGGGGTATTGTCAGAAATCTTAACCCCTTTCCACATATCAATTCCACCTACGTAAACGATATCTGAATTGGTTTTATGCACCATGGCCACATTGTCGTACCAGCCTTGGTTATTGGGACCAAATAAGTTGAAGGAGGTAGTTCCACCCAAGCCAATTTGTGTCCAAGTGGCACCAAAATCTGTGGTTCGATAAACCCCAGCAAATCCACCTGAAGAGTTAGCCATAACAGCATAAACCACACTTGGATTAGAAGGAGCTATAGCCACTTCAATACGGTTCAGGTTGGAAGTAGGAAGTGATCCACCAGGATTCCATGTGTTGCCATCGGTGGTTAAATAGACAATATTACTTGAAGCAGCAACAACATTATTACCCACCGCTTTTACATCTTTAAAAGCACCTGCCTTGGCTTGAGCCCAATTGGCACCATTATCGATGCTAGTTTTAAGTCCGTTGGAAGTAGCCGCATAAACTTTACCGTTGGCATCCACAGCAATACGATTAATAAGTTTCCAAGATTCGGTGGTAGAAAGCACTGCAAAATCGTTAGAACCAGCTGCTTTACGATAAATTCCTAGACCATAAGATCCTGAGTTATAGTTGGTATTACTAGCATTGGCTAAACCTTCTCCGGTGCCCACATAAATATCGCCATTGGGAGCTTGAGCGATGCAAGAAACTGCAATATTTCCGGCCAAAGTTACTTGAGTCCATGATTGACCTCCTGTGGTACTTTTCCATAATCCACCAGCAACTCCTCCAGCATACATCAATTGAGTGTTGTCTTTATCAATCAGCAATGCTCTAATTCTACCACCCACATTATTGGGACCCATTTCTTGCCACTGCAAATTAACTGCTTTTGATGCATCAATGGTGGTAACAAACTTACGAGCGCGAAGTAGCGCATCAAAATCGATTTCTCCGGTAACAGAATTAGCTTTTAGCATGTGATAATACTTAGCTGCACCTTCAAAACGCATTGCTTTTAACTTGCGCTTTTCGATCATTTTCTTGTCAAGATCGCTAAGAGGCTCGGATTGATTCATCCAAAAATAGGCTCCAAAAGCCGACAATGCAGCCACAGTGAGAATCCCTAAATAAAGTTTTGTTTTGTTCATATCTAAATATCAATGTATTAGGTAAAAGTGCATATCAATAAATCAAGAGGCCTAAAGTAGTTTATTTTTTAATAATAGCACCCCCTTTGAGGGGTTTAAACACCAAATTTATCGAATATTCTATTGAAAAAAAGCAAAAGACATCAAATATATAGCTTCTTTCCAATCCATCGTTTCATAAAACATAATTACAATTGGTATAATTTGCTTAACCAAGAAAAAAAACGATATCCTTATGTTAACGAGCAAATTATCCTCTTTAATAAACAGAGACCGTTGCAAAATTATCTAAAATATAAGATTTTAACTTTTTTGACTTCAAGCTTTGTCGTTGACGAAAAATTTCAATCCTCATTAACAATAGGTTAACTCCGGTTTAACCCGAATTAA
>DZDC01000065.1:0-11347 GCA_022736595.1 Draconibacterium orientale
ATTAAATTAATTGGTTTTCATTCTTTCCTTAAACTGTTCTTTTTCAATATTTTGATATTCGTTAAATTGTTCTTCAGTGAGAATTGGTTTTAGGGTTTTATGTACATTTTGCCGCAAGAAACGAAGTTTTTCGCGTCTTTGGATTTGAGTGAGGGAGCTATCCTTTTGCAGAGCTCGAATGCCCTGAATGTATTGGCGAGTGATGGAATCAACCAGTACAAATTGTGCCTCGCTAAGTTGAAGTCGCTTTTTCATCTCTTGAGCACGCGCATCGTTTTTGGCCTTTATCCTCACCTCCTGCCTACGCCGCTGAAGGTCATCAATTAAGGCTGAGCTGATGGAATCCTCACGCATTTCTGAGATTTTCTTTCTCGCCAATGGAGTAGGTTTTGTGGAGGACGATTTTATTCCCAATTCTCTGGTTTTTTGAATTTTTTTCTTTTGTTTATCGTTGAGTTTGGGATTCAGTTTCTGGCTCAACTCATCCCGAATTTGCCGAAGAGAGTCCTTATAATTTTGGGTTAAACGGCTGTTACGCTCGGCAAAAACGTTCACCAAAGAATCCACATAAGGCTGCTGGCCGGCATCGGGGTCAATTACCTCCAGCAAACGAGTTTTGAGACCTTGGCTGGTATTCATTTGCATCAGTTGCTCGATGCGATGGCGAGTATAAAAGCTCGTAACTACAATTCCAAGTAAGAAACCTAGGACAATAGAAATAACGATAACGGTAATGGGTCTGACATTTAAGTTTTGCATGGCAAGGTTTATTTTTAGAAATTAAGCAGATAGTCGATACTTACCCATGGTTCGTTGGAGTTTAAAAGTTGAGCTGTTCCTAAAAAAGCATCTTGAGAAAACTCCTTTTCGATGCCCAGCGAAATCCCCATTAAAACCACAAGTATGGCCGCTAAAGGCAACACAATACGTTGAAATTCAAGCCACCAATTGCCCTCCACTACCTTGGCTTTTAAGGGTAATTCTTGTTGAATTTTCGCCATAACCTCTTGGGCAAAATGTTCAGAAAAATGGCTTTGATAGGCTCCAAGCCATTGTTCCAATTGCGGATCGTGAGGTTGGCTTTCAGTTTCGTTTTTCATGATTATCTATATTTAGTTAAAAGGGTTTTTAATTGGTTTTGACCACGCGAAAGACGCGATAGAACCGTACCTTGCGGTATTTCCAAAATCTCAGAAGTTTCCTTAACGCTGTATCCCTGAATCAGTCGCATGACTACAACCGCACGTATTCCTGAATCGAGATAACCCAGTGCAGCTTCGACCCACTCGTTGGTTTCCAATGAATTGACATCGTCAGAAATGTTACTTTTCGACTCAAAGGGCAGGGCATCGTCGTAGGTCTCAAAACGGGATTGCTGAATTTTACGTTTTTTTAAAGCATTCAACGCCAGATTAATGGCGATGCGCGTTAAGTAGGTTCCCACCGAAGCCTCACCTCTAAAACTGCCAAGACTCTGATAAAACCTTATGAACACCTCTTGCCCCACATCCTCGGCTTCGGCTCCGTGGCCCAACATGGCGTGAAGTGTAGTGGCTATTTTAGACTCATACCTTTGAATAAGAGTAGCAAAATATGCGGTCTCCCCTTGCAAAACAAGGGAAATAAGCACTGCATCTGCCAAAGGTTTAGCTTGAGATGGATAATCCATATTCATTCGACAATCGTAAATTCGATTTTATTCCCTACAAAAGTAATTTTGATTGAATCCGGAGTAATATTTTTTTTGATATGATTGCCAAACTTCGCTTTTCGAGGCTGTGCAGCGCCTTGCCCAAAAGGTCAGTTTTTGATACAAATCGCGACCCTACAGCAGTTTTCAGCTTACAAAACCGACCTAAACATTTGGATTAAAAGAGCTTATGGTTAAGGTAGTATTGGTCAAAAACTTGTTTTTGAAATCACCTAATTATTATTAACCTTACCAATCCATTTTTGCTTTTTTCAGACGAAGTAAGGCTTTCATTACTTTTTTGCTACGTTCAAAAAAGGCCGCCGCTGTGCGCAAATGGCTAAAAATTGCTCTGAATTGGCTAAAATTCCAATGACCATTCCAATGTTTGTAGGGGATTCTTAGCTATTTAAGATAGCTATCGGAACGATAGCTATCTTAAGTATGCGCTGCTCAGCGTTCAATTTATTAGCGCTAGTTTTTATCTAAATCGATACGCTAAAGACAATAAAACTGAAGTGTTTGATAATCCATAGTTGAATCCTGAATACTCAGTTTTATGTTCCTCAACATTATTTGTATAATAAGTTGTTGCATTTCTATAATAACTGAACGACGGTAATAATTCGGCACCTAACACAAAATTATCACTCAGTTTATAATTAAAACCAAATACCAAATTAATCCCTGGACTATAAGAAGTATTTACATCTAATCTATCAAAATCATTCACCTTAGTATCGTCCCGCTCTGATTTAGAGTGACCGTATGAAAATGATAAGTCAGCACCATATCTCAATTCTAAGTTATTTGCTAAAACTTTACGGTACTCTTTACCCATTTTAAAACCAAAACCCAAATTACTCTGTGTATTTACTACACTATCAAAAGTGCTGCCCATATTGCTTCCAGAAATGAATAACGCATTAAATCTCCATAAGGATTTATCCGTTCCTGTTTTAAAGGTTAATCCGAAATTATCTAGATTACTAAAAACTAGTCCAATTTCTTTTTGTTTTACCGTCTCCTGTGCCATTAAATAATAAGACATAGAAAGACCTAATAGAATTAACAACGATTTTCTCATTTTAATAAAGTTTAGATGAATTAATAATAAAATTTTAAAGTGAATGTGAAAAAAAATTAAGAAGCAACTTCCATGCCATAAAATACTGACCAACTTCAATTTTAATAATTAATATTCAAGAAGTTATAAATATAAAACGAAGCTATGAAAGTTCGAGTTTGGTAATTTGTTTTTGAATTCGTTTCACCATGCCGAGCCTTCATTTCTGATCCAGAAATAGATATTCTCTTGAGTTGCAATACGGTTTATCCCAGATTTAGCATACCCCAAATGCTAATGATTAATTCAAGCTTAGCTATTTTACCATCATCAGTCCTAAAAAAAGCTGTTGTATCTTCGTACAACAGCCTTTTAAATAATTCTTTGCGGTTCTGCGGCTTTACAAGAGATTCTCCAGTTGTTTCATCACTTCTTTATCAAAGTCACTTTCAAAAAGTTGGTCTTGAACAATTAGGTATTTTTCAAATTCACTTTCAGCATGTTGTTTCGCAATTTCAGCAGATATTGCACCTGCATCATTTAATACATCACGTTCATTAAATTCCATAAACATATCCAACCTTTTTGCCCAATCCTCCATAGACATTGGGATATTTCGTTTTGCACGGTCTTCGGCCAAATCAAGATAGGCATTCACAATGCGACCGAGCGATTCCAATCCGTTTTTATTCAAATATTTTTTTTGCAATGCTTACATCAGTTTTTAGAATTTTGCCTTCGGGGCTGTTTTTCCAACTTGTTAGCCCCATTTTATCTTTCTTACTGTCAGCTCGTTTCACGATTAATTCGGCTGCCGTATGTCCATGAATCCCGAAATGCAGTTTGTTTTGAACTATGGCAAAAAAGGTTTTTGTAGTAACTGCATCTTTATTATAATCGAGGCTTGTAGCATAAATATCCGTTATCTTCTGGTATAAATTCCGTTCGCTTAGCCTTATCTCTCTGATTTCGGCAAGTATTTCTTCGAAGTAATTTTTACTTAAATACGAACCGTTTTCAAGACGTTTTTTATCTAAGGCAAATCCTTTTATAGCAAACTCACGTAGCACCCCTGTGGCCCACTGTCTGAACTGTGTAGCTCGGATGGAGTTTACCCTGTAGCCCACAGAAATTATAGCATCGAGATTATAAAAGTCAACATCTCTAGAAACTTCACGGTTACCTTAAGTTTGAACTATTCGAAAATTTCGAATAGTTCGTTTTTCTCCAATTTCACCGCTTTTATATATTTATTTTCACTACTGACCGACTAAAAATTTTAGATTCCTCGCTGGGTCGAAAGCATGAGGAGCTGCATGCACTCAGATTCTTGTTGATTGAGCGCTAGTTTTTATCTAAATCGATACGCTAAAGACAATAAAACTGAAGTGTTTGATAATCCATAGTTGAATCCTGAATACTCAGTTTTATGTTCCTCAACATTATTTGTATAATAAGTTGTTGCATTTTCGTACAACAGCCTTTTAAAATTTTTATAGAATTAAATTAGCTTCTCAACTTAATTAAGATTTCGAGCATTTTGATAGCAGCTTCTGCAATCACCGTTCCCGGACCAAAAATAGCTACGGCTCCATTGTCGTAAAGAAATTGATAGTCTTGAGGTGGAATCACTCCGCCCACAATCACCAAAATGTCTTCTCTACCCTGTTTTCTAAGCTCTTCAATTACTTGAGGCACCAAGGTTTTATGACCTGCGGCCAAACTGCTAACGCCTAAAATATGTACATCGTTTTCGATGGCTTGGCGAGCTGCTTCTGCGGGAGTTTGAAAAAGAGGTCCTATATCCACGTCAAATCCAATGTCGGCATAGCCAGTGGATACTACTTTAGCTCCACGATCGTGGCCATCTTGACCCATTTTTGCAACCATGATTCGAGGACGTCGTCCTTCGATTTGAGTAAACTCATCGGCCAATTGAACGGCTTTTTTATAAGTTTCATTATCCATCGATTCTGCGCTAAAAACTCCTGAAATACTTCTAATCACTGCTTTATACCTGCCCGAAACGTTTTCAATAGCCATTGAAATTTCGCCTAAGCTGGCCCGTTTGCGAGCGGCATCCACCGCCAATTCCAATAGGTTTCCGTGGCCTGTTTCCATGGCTTCGGTAATGCGTTGCAAAGCTACATCAACTTCGGCTTGGTTGCGTTGCGAACGCAACAATTCCAACCGTTTAATTTGCGAATTGCGCACCGCGGTATTATCCACCTCCAAAGTTTCAATGGGATCTTCCTTATCTAAACGGTATTTGTTTACCCCCAAAATGGTTTCCTTACCCGAGTCGATGCGGGCTTGCTTACGTGCTGCGGCTTCTTCTATTCGCATTTTAGGAATCCCCGTTTCAATGGCCTTAGCCATGCCGCCCAAGGCTTCCACTTCTTCAATCAACTTCCAGGCACGTTGGGCTATTTCGTGGGTCAAACTTTCGATGTAATAACTTCCTGCCCAAGGATCTACCGCACGGGTAATTTGAGTTTCTTGCTGAATGTACAATTGAGTATTACGCGCAATACGGGCTGAAAAATCGGTGGGTAGAGCAATGGCTTCGTCAAGGGCATTGGTATGCAAACTTTGGGTGTGGCCTAAAGCCGCACCCATGGCTTCGATACAAGTACGAGCTACGTTATTAAAAGGATCTTGCTCGGTTAGGCTCCAACCTGAGGTTTGGGTGTGGGTACGCAACGCCATGGATTTGGGATTTTTAGGATTAAATTGTTTTACCAATTTAGCCCAAATCATACGAGCAGCACGCATCTTGGCAATTTCCATAAAATGGTTCATCCCCGAAGCCCAGAAAAAACTCAACCGTGGCGCAAAACTATCCACACTCATCCCTGCATTTATGCCTGCTCTAATATACTCAAGGCCATCGGCTAAGGTATATGCCAGCTCAATGTCGTTGGTGGCACCAGCCTCTTGCATGTGGTAACCACTGATACTGATACTGTTGAACTTAGGCATATTTTTGCTTGTAAATTCGAAGATGTCTGCAATAATGCGCATGGAGGCCATGGGAGGATAAATATAGGTGTTGCGCACCATAAATTCCTTCAAAATATCATTCTGAATGGTTCCACTCAGTAGATCCATGCTTACCCCTTGCTCTTCTGCTGCCACGATATAGAAAGCCATGATGGGCAAAACAGCTCCGTTCATAGTCATGGATACCGACATTTTATCTAATGGAATTTGGTCGAAAAGCACCTTCATATCCAAAATAGAATCGATGGCCACGCCCGCTTTTCCAACATCCCCGGTTACGCGCTCATGGTCACTATCGTAACCTCGATGGGTAGCCAAGTCAAAGGCCACAGAAAGACCCTTCTGCCCTGCTGCCAAGTTGCGACGGTAAAAAGCATTGGATTCTTCAGCCGTGGAAAAACCAGCGTACTGACGAATGGTCCAAGGTCGGGTAACATACATGGAACTGTAAGGCCCACGCAAAAAAGGAGCGATACCTGCGGCATAGCTCAAATGTTCCATATTTTTAAGGTCATCGACACTGTAAACAGTTTTCACCGCAATTTGTTCGGCCGTGAGCCATTCAACTTTGGATGCCTCAGCAGATACCGTGGGTGCGGTTTTCTTAAAAGTAGTTTTCCTAAAGTCTGGTTTCATCATTCTTTGATTTTGTTTAGGATAATAATTTTTTATTTAATGCCTTAAGGCTCTCTAAAACATTGGTTTTTAGATGTATAAAATCATCGACACCCAGGCTTTTTAATTCGTCGATATTCTCTGCGGGATTGCCTGCAATCATTAATAGAGAGCCTGGAAGAAGTTTTTTAAATTCTGCCATTTGCTGTGCAAAAGCCAAATATTCTTCATCAGCGCTACACAAAACCACAATTTGAGCTTTCATCTCAAGCGCTTGTTTCATGCCAATTTCGGGCGAGCTACAATCTTCCATTTCGAAGATGGTGTAACCTGCGCAAGCGAAGAAATTGCTGATAAAAGCGGCACGGGCTTTACGCATACTCAAACTTCCAAAACTAAGCATCAAAACCTTGGGGGCACTGCCATGTTTTTGGCTAAAAACCTCGGTTTCGAGGCGAAGTTGCTCATAACCTTCCGACAAGCGATGTAAGTGAACTCCGGGTGCCGGAGACTTAGCAGGCTTTTCAATTTCGGGAAGCATAAATTCGTTTTGGTTTGAAAACTGATTGGTTCCCAAAATATTGGTACGGCGGGTAGCCGCCTCAAATTGTTTGCTTTGTGCCGATTTGGCAAGTTCGTTTTTAATAAAATCGCTTTCCATGGCTTTAGCAAAACCTCCTGCTTCTTCAAGTTCAACGAAGCTATTCCAAGCGTGTTGAATATAGGAATCGGTGATATTTTCGATATAGTAACTTCCAGCTGCGGGATCCACCACTTTGTCGAAATGGGCTTCTTCTTTTATTAAAATCTGTTGGTTTTGGGCGATTCGACTTGAAAATTCGTTTTCAAATTTATAAGGTGCATCAAAGGCCAAATTGCTTAAAATATCAACACCTCCAATGGTGGCAGACATGGTTTCGGTGGTGGTGCGAAGCATATTTACATAAGGATCGTAAATGGTCTTGTTGTAGAGTCCGTTAAGCGCAAAAATGCAAGCTTTGGATTGTGCTTTCAATTCAGCATTGTAGCTGCTAACCACTTGCGCCCAAAGAAACCGAAAGGCTCTAAACTTGGCTATTTCTACAAAGTAAGCCGGTCCAATGGCCATGCGAAACATCATTCGAGGTAAAAGATTTGGCAACGAAAATCCTTTTTGCAACAATCGTTGTACGTATTCCACTGCCGCTGAAAGGGTAAAGGCCAATTCCTGAAGGGTGGTGGCTCCTCCATTATGAAAATGCTGTGCATTAATGGTTAACACTTTAAAATTAGAAAAATGGAGATCCACCTGCTCTAAAAGACCTTTCAGCTCATCAATATTGTCATCAAGGGTTTGGTAATATTTGCCGCTGATCAGTCGATAAGCCATGGCGTCCCAATTGAAACTTCCAGAGATTTTGGATTTATCAAAACCCTTTTCTTCAACGTATTTAATGAGATGAACCAAGATAATCTTGTAGCTCATGGGTTTATCAAACCTCACACTCACTTGTTCGAGGTCGATTCCATGGAGTAAGGTTTCTAACTCGTTAAATTTCTTAACCTGGCTGCAATTGAACTCTACCGACTGTGCCCCTCTTTGAATGGCACGAAGCGCCATTTCATTGGCTTTTGAAGGTTCAGCGGTTTCAATAATGCGATTGATTTGCCAGTGGTTATGTACTTTGTTGCCCCTTAGGAATGGAAATTGGCCGGGCATAGATTCTAGATATTGAAGTTGATCCAAATCGTCGGCTCTATAAATGGCTTTTAAAACAAGGCCTTCCTGGGTTTTCCAGTTGAGTTTGGCTTCGGGTTGGTCGGTTTTAAGGTCGGCTTTAAGTTGCTCATTCCAAGCTTGATTGCTCACGGGAACAAATTCGCTGAAAAGTGCTTCATTAAGTTGGTTATGTGGCATAATTAATTGGTTTAATTCATTATATGTTAAATTGATAACAATATAACATGCTCATTTTCATGGCACAAAATTATGATTTTGTTTTCAATGTTAAAAAAAACAGGGCATGATATTATGCCCTAAGCAATATGAGATTTTAATCCTTTGAAGGTGAAAATGTAAGAAGGAGCTTGCCTTCTAAGTCATAAAGAAGCAATTGGTCTTTTTCAATATTATATTGTTGGGTTTTTTGAAGCCTCTCCATAAATTCCATTTCGATGCTTTGGGCGCAAAACATTTTGGTCATGGCCATGGGCCTAAAAGTCATGCTTTTACCAGCGGCAAAAAATGTTCCATTGAAACGGTTGCAGGAAGAGAATCCGCTGACTCCACTTTTTTGTCCGTCGAAGGTAATATTCGGTTGTTGCTTGGGATCCAATGCTTTTCCATTCCAAGAGCTAAGCACCCAAGTTTTAAAAAGCTCAGGATTAATGGGTTCGGCTTGTATCATTTCGTTTGCCTTCAAACTTTTTCCGCAACCTTGGTAAGATTTGCCATCCATAAGCATCCTCACTTGATAGCCAAAAGCTTCGCCGCTCATATTATCGTTGCATTCAACTTTTTCGGTAATAACTACAATTTCGTGGCCTTCGAAGGTGAAAATCATTTTTTCAACACTTTCATCCATCGGTTCAAGCCACTGAAGGGCGAGGGCAGGTTTACCAACAAATTCGAGTTCAGCCTCGCGACTATCATGATTAAGTCGCAAATTCCATTCAGGTTCATGACCTAAAGCGATGAAGTCGATTCCTAACTCACTCAGCTTGTGATCCCGCTTTTCGGTATTTTCAACTCCCACTTGAAACGGGGCTTTAGAAGAGGATGGATCGGTATCTGAATTGCTAACTTGCATATTTTTACAGGCCGAAAGACTTACCAATAAACCAAAGATTACGATGAAATTTTTCATAAAGCAGATTTTTGAATTAATAAATTTGAATCTAATACATTTTGAAAAAGGCAAAGATATATGCAAAAACCCAACCAAAAGAGAACCAAACGAGAGTTCCAATAATTGCTTATTGATGGGCTTCTATAATTTTTCGCTCGATGCCCGAAGTACTGTAACCTGGTAAAAAGTCGAGGGTTTGCACACTGCCGCCTTTGGCCATAACCACATCATAACCCACAATATCAGAGGCTTTATAATCGGAACCCTTAACCAAAACATCGGGTTGAACTTGGGTAATGAGTTGAAGGGGAGTATCTTGATCAAATAAAATAACGGCATCCACAAATTCCATGGCTGCCAAAATCATCAATCGGCTCTGCTCATCTTGTATGGGGCGGTGGCGACCTTTGATGGCGCTCACGGAGCGGTCGGTATTGACCCCGAGGATCAATTTAGTTCCTAAGCCAGCAGCCTTGCTCAGATAGTCGATGTGGCCTTGGTGAATCAAATCGAAGCAGCCATTGGTAAAAACCACCTTTTCGTGGTTGCGTTGCCACAATTCCAAGGTATGAAGTAACTGATGATCGGTAAGAATTTTAGATTTTACCTTGAGGTAATGATTCATTTTTAGAGGCTTTTTTCTTAATACTAACTAAAATAAGTGAAATGGCTCCCACCACTATAATCATAATAGTTTGAGCGCTCCAGGTAATCCAGCCCATGGCATCGCCATAACCCGACTGAGCTGAAATGCCATAAAGAACAAGGGTTTGCGCCACAATCACAGGATAAAGTCCAATGCCTCCAGGCGTCACCATAATTCCAATACTTCCCAATACAAGAATGCTGAGCGAAGCCGTCCAGCTTAAAGGAACAGTTTGAGGCAAACTTTGCATACATACATACACCATAAGGTAATATAAAAACCAAATGAGGAAGCTATAAAAAATGAAAAGTCCGGGACGTCGTATTTTCAAAATACTCAAAAGACCCTCCCAAACTCCTTTGAAAAGTCCAAGTACTTTTTGAACCACCGACAGAGAAAGTATTTTTTTACGGGCAAACCACAGCCCTACAATAATTCCTAAAAAACCCAAGCCCAACACTAATAGCAAACCTTCAACTTGGTTCAAAAAGTCCCATTTCTGTTGCAAGGGAGCCCAAATGTTTTGATTCACATATTCGGCCAATCGACGGTATTCAAACAAGAACGTAGCGAAGAAAAGACCGAAAAACAGCAACATATCAATGCTTCGTTCGGTAATAACGGTTCCAAAGCTTTTATCGACAGGAATGCGATATTCTTTGTACAAAATGCTGCAACGGGCAATTTCGCCGCTGCGTGGAATGCCAAGATTGGCAAAATATCCCACCATTACAGCCAAAAAGGTACTGAACGTACTGGGCTGATAACCCATGGGTTGCAGCAGCATTTTCCAGCGAATACTTCGAATCAAATGACTGAAAATACCAAGGAACACCGATAAAATTATCCAGTTGTAATTGGCAAGCTTAAAACTTTCAAGAATTTGCTGACGACCTTCGGAGCTCAGGCCTCGCAACGATAAATAGATAATAAAAAGCCCCAATCCTAGAGCCAAAACCAGCTTTAATATACCTAGGAGGTTCTTTTTCAAAGGGTTTATATCTTATTATTATCGTTAGGAAAGATGATGGCGGGTTGATGATTTTTTGCTTCCTCAAAATCCATGGAGGCAAAGGAAACAATAATGACTTTATCGTTGGGTTGTACCCTTCGTGCTGCAGCGCCGTTGACACCAATAACCCCACTACTTCTTTTACCTTTAATCACATAGGTGTCGAAACGTTCTCCGTTATTAATGTTGTAAATGCTAACCTTTTCGTTTTCGATAAGGTTTACAGCATCCATCAAATCCTCATCAATGGTAATGCTCCCAATGTAGTTGAGGTCAGCTTCGGTAATGGTTGCCCGATGTATTTTTGATTTTAAAACTTCAATATGCATAGCGGCGACAAAATTAATATAAATAATTAGTTTTGGATTATAAAAATTTCAGATGACTTAAAATGCGCTTGTGCAACTTTTTAACCCCGATTAAAGTGCTGATAACAAAAACAATAAGCACATCAATACGCTCAAAACCAAAACACTTATTGGCATCA
>DZDC01000065.1:11447-13361 GCA_022736595.1 Draconibacterium orientale
GGGTTTGAATCGGCGGTGAGCTGGGTGTCGAGTTGTAGTTTTTCTACCTTTCCTTTAGGCAATTGAATTTGATAAGTAGCTCGGGCTTTCCATACCGAAGCTTTGAAATTAAACTCATGGGTTTTTCCGTCGATGATTGCCTTAAGTTTGATAGGAACAGGGAAGCCTCCTTTATTTACAATCTCAACTGTATTGCCTTTGGGTGCAGCTAATTGCAAATCGGCAGCCCCTAAATCAAACAACCAAGGATTCCAAAACCAAGCCAAATCTTCCCCTGCCACTTGGTTAAAAATATTCATAAAATCGTAGGGAGTAGGATGTTTTCCAAGCCAAGTTTCGTAAAAAAGTTTCAATCCTCTATCAAAAGTTTCTGCCCCCAAATATTCGCTCAAAGTGTAAAATGCAACAGAAGACCGACCATAAGCTTGGTAACGATAAGCAAAACCAGTATTGGTGCTAGGTACCATGAGTGGAATTTCCTGCACGCTGCCTGCATATCGATTATAAGACCGAAACAAATCGGCAAAAACCACATAGCTGCTATCGTCGGTATATTGGGCAATCACTTTTCGGGGAAAAAAAGTGATCAATCCTTCGTCCATCCATGCATACAATTTTTCGTTAAGTCCGGTGGCAAAAGGGAAATAGCTGTGTGCAATTTCGTGACTGGTAACAAAAAGTGTTGCTGTGAGGTCTTCTGAATCGCCATCGTTAATCATCCCAGGATATTCCATTCCTCCATCTCCATTGAAAGCCGTCATTTGAGGATAAGGAAACTCAATTTTGGGACTTTGCTCTGCAAAATAGTGTAAACTTTTAGCAGCAACATCGGCCACCTTATGAAAATCAGTTGACTCAGGATGATACACTGCATTTACCTTCACGGGTTTAGTACCGCTCATTACCATGCAAGCATCCCACAAGTAATCGGTAGAGGCCATAAAAGCAAAATCGGGAAGGGAATTCCCTTTAAATTTCCATGTTTTTTCCTTGTCAGGTTTTAAAAAACTTTTGCTTTCCAAATCATTTTTTTGCACCAAATTCACCACTTGGGTTTGCTCGTAAGCGGCATGCATTTTCTTTAAAAAGTCAGAAGTAAACACCTCTTTTTCATTGGTTTGAACACCAGAAGAAAGAACAATATAGGAGCCTGGCAAGGTGATTTCGACCTCATAATCGCCAAATTCGTGATAAAATTCGGTGTTTCCAGTGTGAGCCATTCGATCCCAGCCGTAAATGTCGTCGTAAACATTAATTTTTGGATACCAATAGGCCATCATAAAATTTCGCTCGTGGTAGGTTCCCATTCTAATATTTCGCTCTTTGGGAATGGGTAAATTCCACTCCAACTCAATGCTGTGTTGGCTTCCAGGGGCAAAAGCTTGAGCCAGTAAAACTGTCATCAGGCTCGATTGGCGACGTATTGCAGTGCTAAGATCTAACACCTTCCCATCGATCTTAATGCTTTTGATTTCAACGCCATCATGCAAATCTTCGGTTCCAATTTCCCAATCGCGAGCAGTACCTTTTTTATAAATATCCTGAATCAGGTTAAATACCAATACTTTAAGACTATCAGGGCTGTTGTTGGTGTATTTAATTTGTTCCCAGCCACTCAACTGTTGCTTATCGGGATTCAATTGGGCTTTGATGGTATAATCGGTTCTATTTTGCCAATAACTTTTACCAGGATTTCCACTGACATCACGGCTTTGAGCTTGATAAGCACGCTTCAATTCTTTGGTAATAAATAAATCGGTACTGGTTTGTGCCTTCAAAGTAGCACCAAAAAAACCAATGAAAAGGAAAAATATCAATGTGATCTTCATAATTATGAGTTTAGGTTTCATATAAAGAGTCCGTTGCAAAATTATCTAAAATATAAGATTTTAACTTTTTTGACTTCAAGCTTTG
>DZDC01000066.1 GCA_022736595.1 Draconibacterium orientale
TCGACTTTTGCCTCTTTTACAAGAACTTAAAGAGGAATATCGGGTTTCGGATGTAGAAGTGATTTTGTGGAGTTGGCTTTTTAACCATCCTTCAAAAATGAGTGCCATCACAGGAACTCATTCAATAACAAAAGTGAAAAGCGCTATTGAAGGAATGCAAATCAATTTATCTCTTGAAGACTGGTATCGCGTTTACACCCTTGCACGTGGGCAAAGATTGCCATAGGGATACTTTCTATTGTTGACTTTGTATTAGTTTTTTATAAAGATCTAAATTGAATGGTTTGGAGAAATAAGCGACTTTCTCTAAGGAAGTAATTACGTCGTATTCTTCCAAGAAGGCATTGTCCAACTTTAAAGAAGCAGGAGTATAATTGATAATTCCAAGGATACCACTATCGGTCATTCTGTGACTCATTTCTACCGCTTTATTGGCCGGTACAGTCAGAATGCCAATGGTAATTTTCTCTTTTTCTACCACTTCTTTCAATTGCTGCTCATCGTAACATGGAATGCCTTGAAAAATATGACCAATTTTTTCTGGATTGTTGTCAAATGCAGCTGTCAGATGTAACTTGTTTTTATTGTTTTGCAAATAATTGAGTAGTGCCATACCTAGTTGTCCAAGTCCCACAATGGCAACCTTTTGAATTCCTGAACAATCAATTATCTCCCCAATAAGTTTAATGAGTTTGGCGATATCATACCCCTTTCGTAAGGTGCCTGTATGACCTATCAACATCAAATCGCGGCGCACTTGAACTGGGGTAATGTGCAACAACTTTGCTAAATCGTGTGAATAGATGTGATCCATGCCATTTTCTAATTCACGGCTTAAGACTCTGCGGTATTTGCTAAGCCTTTCTACGGTTCTTTCGGGAAGTAATTCTGCAATCATTTGTTTACATTTTAACAATGCAAATATATATATTTATGACACAACTGTCTATCTAAATTAAAAACATTTAGTTCCGAGTTTCTTCCTCATAAACCTTTCTATTTGGTTGTGGTTCTGAGCGAAGTATGAAATCTTAATTTAGGGTAAAACTTTTTTGCGTTACGAAAGTTTTCGTAAACAGAGAAGAATCTATGGAATGGAGGCTTTAGTAGTGTTTGATAATAATAAATCAATCAAAACGAAGGGTCTTGACGGGTGAAATTTTACTGATAATTCGAGTGGGTAACCACAAGGTAAAAACGATGATTATTACTATTAATAAGTTGATTAACAGAAAGTAAGTCCAAGGCCAACTGATGGGAATATAGCTCATATAGTAATTGGTTGTGTCCAATGGAATCCATTGAAATTTCCATTGTAAAAACGCAAGTCCCAACCCAATTCCATTGCCTATTATCAAACTTTTGGTGAGAAGAAAGATTAAATGATAAATAAAAACCTTACGAATCGAAAAATCTTTTGCCCCCAAGGCTTTAAGCGTGCCAATAAACCTTGTTTTCTCTAAAATTAAAATTAGTAGCGTGGAAATCATTCCCACACTTGAAATTAAGAGCATCAATAGAAGGATAAAATAAACATTGGTATCCAACAAAGCAAGCCAATCCATCATATAAGGATATCGTTCGTTAAGGTTCATGGCTCTTAGATTATAATCGATGTTTTCGTAGAGGTCTTCAGTTACCTTTGACATTTGGTCGTAATTATTCAAGCTTATTTCATAACCACTAATTTGATGAAAATTCCATTGGTTTATACGCTGCAAATGCCTGATGTCTGCAAAAACATAGCGTTGATCAAACTCTTCAAATCCACTGTCGTAAATGCCTGCTACAGTCCATTTTCGGGCCCGAGGAGGGTCTTGCATAAAGTAAAAGAAAACGGCATCGCCAGTTTTAATTAACAGTTTGGAGCTTAGTTTTGTACTTATTAAAATTTCATTACTTCTGCTACTGTCAGCATAATTGGGGAGGTGTCCTTCAACGAGCCAGGTTTTTATCATTTCCCAGCGATAGCCTTCGTCAATGCCTTTTACTACACAGCCTTGAAGGGCTTCTTTGCTTTTAATGACAGCCCCTTTGAGTATAAATGGAGCAATGCTCTCGATGCGATGATCTTCTTCGCCAAGAGCTTCGATGTAGGGATCAATTTCAATGGGCTGAAGGTCAAAAGATTTATTATTATCGAAACGGCTGATTTGAATGTGGCCTTCAAAACTTGCCAGTTTATTACGAATGGTTTGCTGAAAACCAGTTACAATACTGATGCTGAGAATCATAACTGCTATTCCTAAACTTATGCTCCATACAGATAAGCGTAAACTGGCATCAGAAAACTGTTTGGAATCAGCCTTACGAAATCTTTTTGCTAACTCATATTCGTAACGGTTATTAAACATGGATATTTAGGTGTTTTTGACAGTATAAAGGGGTGTAAATTCATTGCGAAGGTAATACAATTGGCCTTTCAGCAGAAGCCCATTTTAAACCTTATCATAATTATTAATGCTTTATTTGGCAAAATTATATACTTTTACACTTTCAATTTTGCCATTTTAAAAGTCACTCTTGGCTTTTTGAGCAAATAAAGTAAAGCAAATGTTATCAGCAATTAAAAACCATTTACTACAGCGTAAAATCAAGCAAATGCTTGAAGGCAAAGAACGCACGGTGCGAATTAAATCGCTTAAGGATATGCGTTCCATTGCAGTATTGTACGACGCGAGTAATGAAAATAATTATTCGCGTGCCAATCAATTGATTAGGCATTTTAAGGGTCTGAAAAAGGAGGTGATGTCCATGGCCTTTATTAATTTTAAAGATGCTCCTCATTATATTGAAACTACAATAACTGCCAATTTCTATTTAAAATCGGAGGTTAGCTGGCTTAATGTTCCAAATTCAAAGTTTGTTGACGATTTCATAAAAATGGACTTTGATATGTTAGTTGACCTAAATTTTGACCGAAATCCATCGCTTTATTACATTCTTAAAACCTCCGAGGCGCATTGTAAGGTGGGTTTACGACAACCCAATATGGACAACAGTTCTTATGATTTTATGTTGGAATCTATTGATCCTACTGATATTAGTAGGTTTATGAAGGAACTGTTGCATTATCTCGAACTTATCAAAACGTCATAGCATTCATTAAATCAAGTTCATTATTTTGGAGTTTGAATTCTGATTTTAATGAAATTACACAAAAATTGTAAATACCATTTTTAAAATAAAGATTTATGTACAACACATTTAAAGGCACTGGAGTTGCATTGGTAACTCCCTTTCATTCCAACGGAAATATCGATTTTAAATCGTTGGATGCTTTGGTAAAACATTTGATTCAAGGAGGAGTTGACTTTCTTGTTGCGCTTGGAACTACTGCCGAAACCGCTACTTTGAGCGAAGATGAAAAATCAGCCGTTTTAAATGCAATAATCGATGCTAATGAAGGTACTTTGCCTGTGGTTGTGGGAATGGGTAGCAACAATACTTCTCATTTGGTGAGTGAACTAAAGAGTTTGAAAACCGAAGGGGTTGATGGAATTTTGACCGTAGCTCCTTACTACAACAAACCCAATCAAAGGGGAATGTATGCTCATTTTAAAGAAGTGGCCATGAATACCGATTTGCCCATTATTCTATACAATGTTCCAGGTAGAACCAGCAGCAATTTGCTTCCCGAAACCATACTTAAACTGGCTTCAGACTTCAAGAATATTGTAGGAGTGAAGGAGGCCAGTGGAAATCTAATGCAAGTAATGGAGATTATAAAAGCTCGCCCTGCGGGTTTTAAAGTGTTTTCTGGAGATGATGCACTCACCTTGCCCATGCTTTCCTGTGGCGCAGATGGCGTTATTTCAGTGGTAGCCAATGCTTTTCCTAAAGCAATGAGCGAAATGGTTAATATTATGATTAGTGATAACGACCGATACAAAGCCATGGAGTTGCATTACAAAATGTTGGATGTTACTAATGCTCTTTTTGCAGATGGTAATCCGGCTGGAGCCAAAGCTTTAATGGCTCATATGGGAATGATGGGGAATAATTTGCGTCTTCCTTTGGTAAGGGTTAATGCCAACTTAAACAATGAGTTAAAGCGTCTTTTAACTGAATTTTCAAAATAATGAAACTCAAAAATCAACTTTGGTTGCTTTGGTACATGCTTTTCTTTGCTGTTTCCGTAAATGCTCAAAGTCAATCCGACTTGGAGTTGCTACATCAGAGGTGTGCCATGCGTGGTGAAGCTCGCATTAGCTTTGATTCGTCATTGGTTTGGAAACTATCCTCAGAATTTGAGCTTTTGGATTTCGATGGTTTTGCCGATTCAAGGGCTTTCTTTTATGTGAGTAAATGGAGTATAAATCAATTTCCTTTTCATCATTATCCGTTCAAATTAGAGGTTATTCCAAGCATGCTTGAAAATCCGATAATGGCAGCTACTTTGTTAGATTTTACTTCAACATGGGATTCTTATCCTACCTATAATCAGTATGATAGTTTAATGAATGCGTTTGTAAATCAGTATCCGCATTTATGTAAATTGCACAATTTTGGAACACTCGCCAGTGGCAGAAAGATTTTAACATTACAACTGACGGACACCATAAAACCCAGCTATAAAAAGGCTAAATTCCTATATACGGCTACCATGCATGGCGACGAAACTACGGGTTATATCATGATGCTAAGGCTGGCTCAGTACCTTTTACAAAACTATGCGCTAAATCCTGAAATTCATGAGCTATTACAGAACTACGAAATTTGGATTAATCCATTAGCCAATCCGGATGGTACCTATTATTCTGGAAATCACACGGTTTTTGGCTCAACGCGGTACAATGCCAATTCGGTGGACATCAATCGAAATTTTCCTGACCCGCAAGACGGACTTCATCCTGATGGAAAAGTGTGGCAGCCCGAAACTCAGATTTTCATGAATACCAGCGACACCCTTGGTTTTACTATGTCAGCCAATCTTCATGGTGGGGCAGAAGTGGTGAATTATCCTTGGGACACTTGGGCTAAACTGCATGCTGATGATTCATGGTGGATCAAAGTATCTAAACAATTTGCAGATACCGTTCATGTTCACGCTCCCTCAACTTATTTAGACATGTTTGGCACTGGTTATACCAATGGTTATCAATGGTATGAGGTGGATGGAGGTCGTCAGGATTATATGAATTACTTTGATCATTGTCGTGAATTTGTACTTGAGATTAGCGATGTTAAGACATTGTCAGGTAGTCAGTTGCCAAATCACTGGAACTATCTATACCCTTCATTGATACAATATATTCAGCAACTTAATTATGCCATTAACGGACGAGTTACAGATTCTATTTCTGGAAAAGGTCTTGTGGCAATGGTGGAGGTTTTGAGCCATGATTTGGATAGTTCTCAGGTTTTTTCAAATGATTCTGGTTATTTTTTCCGACCGATCTTGGTAGGGAATTATCAAATTAAATTTTCAACTCTAGGCTATTATCCAAAAACCTTAAACATCAATTTACCTCTTGATACTTCAGTTTTTGTGGATGTAGCTCTGGTAAAGGTTCCCTCTGGGTTTGAAAGCACTACTAAAAAGATAGACTTCAAACTCTATCCAAACCCTGCTGAGAATGACCTGTTTACTGATGTTGAAGAAGAAGTTGAGGAAATTATTATCATGGACCTACAAGGTAGGGTTTGTTTGAAGTTGGAAAAACCGCTTCAAAATACCAAATCCATATCCATTGAATCTCTTCCTTCGGGAATGTATTGGGTTGAGATTAGGACAGTGAATGGTAAGGGGATTCAGTCGTTCATGCATCTTTCAAAATAGCGGATGGATGTTGAAAAACATAAGATTTACTATAGTATTGGCTTCCCAATATTGTTTCTTGTTTTATTGATTTCAATTCATAGTTTCCAGGTTTATTTCTCAGTTGACTTGGGGTTTTTAGGTTTAAAACCACTGGATTTACAAGGATTACTTGGAATTATTTTTATGCCATTGCTTCATGGAAGTTGGTCGCATCTTATCAACAACAGTATTGCTTGGTTTTTGCTCAGCGCAGGTTTAATCTATTTCTATTCAAGTATTTGGAAGCAGGTAATGATTTGGTTATGGCTAGGCAGTACGGCAATGTTATGGCTTTTTGCAAGGGGCGATTCAATCCATATTGGAGCAAGTGGATTGATTTATGGATTGGCATTTTTTCACTTAAGTATGTCGTTTTTTCAACGCGAATTGCGAATTATGGCTTTTGCAATGCTCATCGTATTTCTACATGGCAGTATGATTTGGGGTTTCTTTCCTGAGTTTTTCCCTCGTGAAAATATTTCGTGGCAAGGTCATCTCACTGGATCCATTATGGGGATTGTCTTGGCTTGGAATTACAGGGATTTTGCGCCAAAACCAACAAAATATTTTGAGCATGAAGAAGCCGAAAATTCCGATTTTGAACCCGACTATTGGAAAATGGAAAACCAGAATCAAGATGAACCACTCAAATAAATAAGCTTTAGGTCTTAATAATTGCACGTTTTTTTTATACTTTAGCAAATTCTCATAATAATCTGTAAGTTACATTAAATCAGGATTCTATAATTTATTTTCATTTTCATGGATAGAAAATTAGTAAATGTTTTTGGAATTTCAACCAGCAGCGTGCAAAATAACACTTTTGCTTTGATTTTGGTGGTGAGCGGAACTCCTTTGCGTATTCCTATCATTATTGGTGGTTACGAAGCTCAAGCCATTGCTATTCAGCTTGAGGGGCTTCAAACTTCAAGGCCTCTTACTCACGATCTTATGCGATCGGTGATGTCCAATTTTGATATTTCGTTAAAGGAGGTTACAATTCATGATTTCCGTGAAGGTGTATTTTATGCCTCTATGTTGCTCACCGATGGCATTCAAACCCACGAGCAAGATTGCCGTACCAGCGATGCCGTGGCGCTTGCGCTTAGACTTAATGCTCCCATCTATATCAGTGACCAAGTAATTGAAATGACTGCAATTAGCGAAGAAATTGAAAGTTCAGATTTAGATCCAGAGGAAGAAGAAGATGGCGAATTAAGTGTGGAAGAATTGGAAGCTTATTTACAAGAACTTATTGAACGTGAGGAGTATGAAGAGGCTTCAAAAGTAAGAGATGAGATCAATAAATTAAAAAACAATACAGAATGATTAATCTTAAAAATCGACTTATTATCATGAATTTTCTCCAGTTTTTTATCTGGGGTTCATGGTTGATTACAATTGGTGGTTACTGGTTTCAAACCCAGCATTGGTCAGGGACTGAATTTGGGGCAATCTTTTCTACCATGGGAATTGCGAGTCTTTTCATGCCCGCACTTTCAGGTATCATTGCCGACCGTTGGATCAATGCCGAGAAACTTTTAGGTTTTTATCATTTAGCGGGTGCCGCCATCTTGTTTTATATTCCTCAAGTAGGTAATCCTGAGCTTTTCTTTTGGGTAATGTTGCTGAATATGATTTTTTATATGCCCACAATTTCACTTAGCATTACTGTGGCTTACAGTGCTTTAAAGGAAAATAGTATGGACGTGGTAAAAGAATATCCTCCCATTAGAGTTTTTGGTACCATTGGTTTTATTGTGGCCATGTGGACGGTAAGTTTGCTTAAAATCGAAACCTCTCCAGCTCAGTTTTACATTGCTTCTGGAGCTAGTTTTCTTTTAGGATTATACGCTTTTACCTTGCCCAAATGCAAAGTTAATGCAGCTCAATCTCATTCCAATTGGGTTGAAACCTTTGGTTTTAATGCCTTTAAGCTATTCAAAGATGCTCGAATGGCGATGTTCTTCATTTTTAGCATGTTGTTGGGTGCTTCCTTGCAATTGACCAACGCTTATGGCGATACTTTCCTCCACGACTTTGCAAAAGTGGATATGTATAAAGACATGCTAACTGTTAAATATCCTGCCATTGTAATGTCAGTTTCGCAGATTTCTGAAACGCTGTTCATTTTGGCAATTCCTTTCTTTATGAAACGTTTTGGTATTAAGAAAGTGATGTTGATCAGTATGTTGGCATGGGTGATTCGCTTTGGACTATTTGCAGGCGGTAACCCTGCTGAAGCACTTTGGATGATTATTCTGAGCAATATTGTCTATGGCATGGCATTCGATTTTTTCAATATCAGCGGTTCGTTATACGTTGAATCTCAGAGCGACCAAGGAATTAGAGCTAGTGCTCAAGGTTTATTTATGATGATGACCAATGGTTTTGGCGCTATCATCGGAAGTTGGTCAAGTGGCTTCATTATCGATTATTTTTTCACCTCTGAATCAGGGCAATTTCAATGGCCAGGAATTTGGACCACTTTTGCCGTTTATTCTTTGGTAATTGCGCTACTGTTTGCCCTGATGTTTAGAGAAAAGAAAACCATCACCAACTAAAAATATATGAAGGTTGTAACCATTGTAGGGGCTAGACCCCAGTTTATAAAGGCTGCCGCAGTGAGCAGAGCCTTTCAGAGTTTTACTGAAATTGAAGAAAAAATTATTCACACAGGTCAACATTTTGATGCCAATATGTCGGATGTTTTCTTTGATGAAATGAAAATACCAAAACCACATTATAACCTCAATATTAATGGATTGGGTCATGGAGCCATGACTGGACAAATGCTGGAGAAAATCGAAAAAGTGTTGTTGGACGAAAAGCCCGATTGGGTTTTGGTTTATGGCGACACTAATTCCACTTTAGCGGGAGCATTGGCAGCATCAAAGCTGCATATTAAGGTAGCACATGTGGAAGCAGGCCTTCGTTCGTTCAATATGGCTATGCCCGAAGAGATTAATCGAATTCTCACCGATCGAATTTCAAATATTCTTTTTTGTCCTACCGATGCTGCGATGCAAAACCTTGAAAAAGAAGGATTTAATAAGATGCCGATCCAGATCGTAAAAACTGGAGATGTAATGCAAGATGCTGCCCTTTTTTATGCAAGCACTGCCCGCTCTTTAGATTTTGAACTTCCTAAAAAATATGTTCTCTGCACCATTCATAGAGCTGAAAATACTGACGATCCTGCAAGATTAAAGTCCATCTTTGAGGCATTGCATCGCATAGGTAAAAAGGAGAAGGTGGTGCTTCCCATTCACCCTCGTACCCGTAAAATAATTCAACAACTCAATATTAATATCGATGGCGAGCAGATTATTTTGATTGACCCTGTGGGATATTTGCAAATGGTTTACCTAATCCAACATGCCGATGTGGTGATGACTGATAGTGGTGGTTTGCAAAAGGAAGCCTTCTTTTTCAAAAAACCTTGCCTTACCTTGCGCGACGAAACCGAATGGGTTGAACTGGTTCAACATGGTTTTAATACCTTGGTTGGTGCTGATAGCGAGTTGATTGTGGAAGCATTTGATAAAGTTGAACGCAATCTTAATTTTGAAATAGATTTGTATGGAGGAGGCCAAGCTGCTCAAGAAGTAGCCCTCAATCTTCTCAATTTTGAAGCCTAATGATGATAAATTCCATGTCATCGCCCACATTATTTCATTCAGTGTTTTGGGCGAGCCTTGTTTAACTTTGCCAAATAAATTTAAATTATGAATATTCATTATATATCAGATCAAACCTTAGGTTTTGAAGCTATTGCTAAACTTTTAAATCAGAATAGCAAACTTGCACTTTCTAAAAAAGCTCAAGAGAAAATACAAAAGTGTCGCACTTACCTCGATCGTAAAATGGAGTCGCAGAAAGAACCCATTTATGGTATAAATACTGGTTTTGGAAGCCTTTGCAATATCACTATTGGTGCTGAAGATTTAAATCAATTGCAAGAGAATTTGGTTATGTCGCATGCCTGTGGCGTGGGCGATGAGGTTCCGAAAATTATTGTTAAAATAATGCTATTGCTCAAGATTCAGTCGTTGAGTTATGGGCATTCTGGGGTACAGGTAGAAACGGTGGAACGCCTCATTGATATGTACAATCACAATATTTTGCCAGTGGTTTTTCAGGGCGGATCTCTTGGTGCTTCAGGCGATTTGGCTCCTTTGGCGCATTTAAGCTTACCCTTGATTGGAATGGGAAAGGTTCATTATAGAGGCCAAAAACTTGATGCAGCTCAGGTTCTTACTGATCTTGGATGGAAGGCTATAGCTCTTCAATCCAAAGAAGGTTTGGCTTTACTCAATGGTACTCAATTTATGAGCGCTTATGGTGTTTACCTGTGTTTAAGGATATTCAAACTGTCTAAACTGGCCGACGTCATCGGAGCCTTGTCTTTGGATGCTTTTGACGGTCGCATCGAGCCTTTTAACGAATTGGTTCATCTGATTCGCCCTCACAAAGGTCAAATAAAAACAGCATATCGAGTTCGTAATTTGTTGCGCGACAGCGAATTGATTTCTCGACCCAAGGAACATGTTCAAGATCCATATTCGTTCCGTTGTATTCCTCAAGTGCATGGTGCGAGCAAAGATAGCATCAATTATGTGGCTTATGTTTTTGGAAACGAGATCAATTCAGTGACCGATAATCCCACCATTTTTCCCGATGAAGACCTTATAATCAGTGCTGGAAACTTCCACGGGCAACCCTTAGCATTAGCCTTAGACAATCTTGGAATTGCCATGGCCGAGCTTGGAAATATTTCGGAACGTCGTACCTATCAGTTAATTAAAGGCAAACGTGGTTTACCTTCATTTTTAGTCGCAAATCCTGGTTTGAACAGTGGTTTTATGATTCCACAATATTCGGCTGCCTCATTGGTAAGCATGAATAAGCAATATGCCACGCCAGCATCAGTAGATAGTATCGAAAGCTCTCAAGGACAGGAAGATCATGTGAGCATGGGAGCCAATGCCGCCACCAAGGCTCATAAGATTTTGCAAAATTTGGAACGTATTTTAGCCATTGAGCTCCTTAATGCCGCTCAAGCTTTGGAGTTTCGTCGTCCCATGAAAACCTCACCTTTTTTGGAGGATTTTGTAGCACAATATCGTCAGCATGTGGAATTTATACATGAAGATAAAGTGATGCAACCTGAAATTGCACGTTCAGTTAGGTTTATAGAGGAAGTGGAATTGAATCTTCCTGAAGAAGGACTTTTTAAATATGATTTTAAAACAGACTTAAATCCCATCAATCTCGATTTAGAAGTTTAATTTTTTAGCTATGACATTACAAGAATTTCAAGCCGATATCCGTCAAGGAATTCCGGCTATTTTACCTCCAACAGCTTCGTTAGATGCTTCGGTAAGTCACGCCCCCATCAGAAAAGATATTTTATCAGCCTCCGAAAAAAAGCTGGCTCTGCGCAATGCGCTGCGGTATTTCGATCCTAAATATCATGCAGTTTTAGCTCCCGAATTTGCGCAAGAATTGAAGACTTATGGTCGAATTTATATGTATCGTTTTCGACCAACCTACGCCATTACTGCTCGATCAATTTATGATTTTCCACATCAATCCCTGCAAGCGGCTGCCATTATGCTGATGATTAGCAATAATTTGGATTACGCTGTGGCTCAACATCCTCACGAATTGATTACCTATGGTGGAAATGGGGCCGTATTTCAAAACTGGGCTCAATATCGACTTACCATGAAGTACTTGTCTGAAATGTCGGATGAGCAAACTTTGGTGATGTATAGTGGACACCCTATGGGACTATTTCCATCGCATAAAGATGCACCTAGAGTGGTGGTTACCAATGGTATGGTGATTCCAAATTATTCTAAACCCGATGATTGGGAACGCTTTAATGCTCTTGGAGTTTCGCAATATGGTCAAATGACAGCTGGAAGTTATATGTATATTGGTCCTCAGGGTATTGTGCATGGTACCACCATCACTGTACTCAATGCAGGTAGAATGATTCAAAAAGAAAAGGAGGGATTGGCTGGTAAGTTGTTTATTAGCAGTGGATTGGGTGGTATGTCAGGAGCTCAACCCAAAGCGGCAGTGATTGCTGGTGCAGTAGGTGTTGTGGCTGAGATCAACCCTGTGGCAGCTGCTAAACGCCATTCTCAAGGCTGGGTTGACGAACTGTATTACGATTTAGATGTTTTGTTAACTCGAATGCGTAAAGCCAAGACACAAAAGGAAGTGGTGAGCTTGGCTTATGTTGGAAATATTGTGGATTTATGGGAAAAACTCGCTGAGTCAGATATTCATGTGGAATTGGGTTCAGATCAAACTTCACTTCATAATCCTTGGGCTGGTGGTTATTATCCAGTGGGCTTTAGCTACGAAGAATCCAATAGAATGATGGCTCAGGAACCAGAGCGTTTCAAAGAAGAGGTGCAAAAAACACTTCGCCGTCATGTGGAAGCAGTTAATAAATTGGTTGCTAAAGGAATGTACTTCTTCGATTACGGCAATGCATTCCTTCTGGAATCTTCAAGAGCGGGTGCTGATATTCTTAAAGAAGATGGTAGTTTCAAATATCCCAGTTATGTTCAAGATATTATGGGTCCCATGTGCTTCGATTACGGTTTTGGTCCATTTCGTTGGGTTTGCACCTCAAATAAACCAGAGGATTTAGACCTCTCTGATCAAATTGCTATGGAAGTATTGGAGCAATTAGCAAAGCAATCACCCATTGAAATTGCTCAACAAATGGAAGATAATATTCGTTGGATTCGCGAGGCAAAACAGAATAATCTTGTGGTAGGAAGTCAAGCGCGAATTTTGTATGCTGATGCCGAAGGTCGCATGAGTATTGCAGAGGCTTTTAATAATGCTATAAAAAATGGGAAAATTTCAGCACCCATTGTTTTAGGACGCGATCATCACGATGTTTCTGGAACAGATTCACCTTTTAGAGAAACGTCAAATATTTATGATGGATCAAGTTTCACGGCGGATATGGCCATTCAAAATGTCATTGGTGACAGTTTTCGTGGTGCCACTTGGGTAAGTATTCATAACGGAGGTGGAGTAGGATGGGGTGAAGTGATTAATGGTGGATTTGGAATGTTATTGGACGGTTCTGATGATGCTGATCGAAGGTTGAAGTCGATGTTGTTCTGGGATGTGAATAATGGAATTAGTCGTCGCTCTTGGGCTCGCAATCCCGAAGCTATCTTCGCCATCAAACGTGCCATGGAAGTTAATCCTAACCTTAAAGTAACACTTCCTAATATTGCTGATGATCAGTTGATTGAAAATCAATTTTAAAATTGATCTAATCTAAAAAGAAAAGCTTACTTTTTTGTCCAGTATACCAAAATTTTCAATGAGGTTATACCAATTGTTATTATATTTTAGGCCAAACTAA
>DZDC01000196.1 GCA_022736595.1 Draconibacterium orientale
TTGCAGTCGAACACCAGTTTGAGCTTTTCGTGGCCGTTGATGAGCACCTGCAGTACGACCGGTGAGGCAGGCCTTGCAGTGCATTTTGCGCACGGTCTCCGCAGCGCCTCGAAACCTTCACGGCGCAAGGCCATTGACACTTACAAATTTAACTCAACCCATTCGGCATTTTTTAGGTATAAAAGATCCGGGCTCGGCTTGCAGCCAAACCGTGTCAGGAGAACTCGAAAAATACCTGAATGAGAAATAACGAGAAACGTGCCGTGGGGTGGAATTCTGCTAATGGCTTTTGCCAAACGCGATTGAACCGACAACAAAGGCTCAACTCCTTGTGATGTTTCAATCTTATCCCTTAGCTCATCAGTCTTAATCTTGCCTTCAAGTACGCCGAAACCCCGCTCTGCGAAACCTGCTTCTATCAGAACCTTACGGTGTAGCTGCTTCGATGCGACAGCATCCGCAGTTTGTAGCGCCCTTAGTAAGGGGCTGCAATAAATGGCGTCAAATTCAATAGAGCCCAAAATAGCGGCGACCGACTTTGCCTGCTCAAGCCCGGATTTATTTAAATGCAAGTCAGTAACACCCATCCACCGATTTTCACTGTTGAAATCGGTTTCAGCGTGACGCATAAAATAAATCCTTCTCACATTTAACCTAAAAAATCAAGGCATTATGTATCTTGTGATCATCTGGATATTTTTCACATAACCAACGGGCAAGGATTCTAGAAAACTCCCTACTGTCTTCTCGGATAGCCGTATAAACAGCACTTGTATTGCGATCATCTTTTGTTAACCCGTCCAGTTCGGCACGTTTCTCGGGATCCGAAATCTGGGTCAAAAAATTGTTATAGTGCTCAAAAATCCTAGCCGTCTGTTCTTGATCTTTCCCAATACCAAAAATCCTTTCTAATGCAGCAAGGTTTAGTAGTTTAATTATTTCTGAAGACCTTTCTTCTTTGCTGCCGTTGAAATCCACCATTTCCGCAATAACCACCACGCCTGCAAAATAGAGAATTTTTCTTGAGAAGCGCAGCTTTAAATTGCGCAGCCCCCAAGATTTATTTTTCTCAGAGACCTTATGCTGGAAGTCGGTAGCAATTGTCCTGTAATAACGAATAATGTCGTTTAACAAAAAACGTTCGAGGCTGCCGCTGTTATCTTTTGTGTATTGTGTTAAAAGTTCTTTTCTGTAGTCTTCAAACCGTTTTAAGCCATATAACCACGTACCTTCTAATAAAAATAGCATTCTCCTAGTCATGTTTATATTGGAATCATCCTTGCCTCCAATATTTTTCAACAAACTCTTGAAGTCAAGTGTGGTATCCATACCAAATGTACCGGTATCACCACTGTCATTTGGCACATGTTTTTTAATAACTTCTTTTATATTTTCTAATTCAGTACTTAGGACTTCTTTAGCAAGCTCGTCTGAGTCAAAAAGGATAAAAAAATCGATGTCAGAAGACTCCGACGCCTCTCCCCGGCCATAGGATCCTGTTGCAACGATTGTAATTTTATCTTTGTGGTCACTCGATTCAAGAGCATCGAATAACTCCCTGCGAATGTTAACCAGTTGCTCACTTGTATAGCTTTGATGATTTTCAATTATTGCGTGCGTTTTAATAAAAGCCTGATAACTCACGATCCTTCTCCTCAAACAACAAACCTAATTCGACCGAGGATTGATTGTTTTCCTCAAAAAAGTACGGCACCAGTTCTTTTTTACAAATATAGCGCAAATGACCTTCACTGTTTGAATTTACATCATAACGTCTTTTTCTGTAGTCAACGCTTTGTCCACACAACCAATCAGGCATAACCCTCTTCTTCTTGGTTTGTTTGAAAAAATCAAAAAGAGGATGATATTTTTTTTCCCAATCTTTTTCTGTTTTGTATAGATCTGGTTCGGTTAGACCATTTGTCTTTGATTGAAAATAAAACTCACTTGACTTATCCGCTAATAAGCCCATTTCGCTATTAATTAGCAATGAATAGACTTGGTGCTTCATTCTCCAAAAGCGATCTAAAATGTCTTCTCTTGCTTGATCATCATGCTGCCGCAGAAATGATGCCTGCGCAATTTTCATGCGATCATCTTGAGCGTCAGAAATCCCGCCAGTCAAGTATAAATAAGAGCGCACAATACCATCAATCGTGTCAATGTTAATCGGGCTATTAAATAAATCAGAACCTTCCTCGGTCGCTTCTTGATTGATTAGCCGAAGAACAAAATCAATGTCTACAGTTTTTGATAGCTCACATTTTAGGGTTTTTCCCAATGGAGCTCGCCCGGTAATGATTTCTTGATTTAATTGATGATGACCCAACCCAAACTGGATTTTCGTATATGGCTCTACGCTGTGCGATAAGGGCGAGTGACCAATGTCATGTAGTAGCGCAGCAACAACTAAGTGACGTTTAAGATCGTCACTGTAATTTCTTTCCGTCGATATGTAATTTGCAAGAAAGGCTACCTGCAGAGAGTGCGTCGCTCGGCTTCGCTCAGACTTGGGGATTTTCGTCTTATATGCATAATCAATCGCCCCTAGAAATGAAATATCTTTCAGCCGTCGAAAAGCCTCACTATTAACGACGAGTGCATAAGGAGTTCCTTTAGCAGCAAAGCTAGGAATTTCTCTCTTATGTTCTACTTCGAAGAAGCGGAACTGTTCTTTGACTATGTTTTTCATGCCTAAATTGTAGCCCACATCCAGTGATGAAACTATTGCTCCAGCCCATAACGAGCACGCGAGCTAAGGCCGGGCGCTATAAAACTTCATCGCCAC
>DZDC01000197.1 GCA_022736595.1 Draconibacterium orientale
TTACGATGTGCTGAGACTTCGGCGTGAGCTGAGCCTGCCCTGAGTTTACCGAAGGGTCGAACGCTTAGCCGAAGTGAGCCTGTCGAAATAACGCAGAGAACGCAGAGGGTTATTTGCTAATAAAAATCAAATCACCGACCTGCATCCAATAAATTTGGAACTGTCGTGTGCCGATGGGATACTTTTTAATTGCAATAACCATTACCTTTGCCACTTAATATTTTCAATATGCGATTAATACTTCTTCTCGTTTTTGTAATAACCAGTGGAATAGCTTCCGTCCATGCACAGCATACACCTCTTCACATCACTCAAACGGAACTTTTCGATTTTGTAGATGAGTTAGCCAATGGGCAAATTATCAGTATCAATTCGGCGGTTAAACCTTATAGCAGACAACAGGTTTATCGTTGGTTAATGACCGCCAACGGCAATAAAAACCTAAGTCAGAGGCAGCAAAAACAAATTGAATTTTATCTAAAAGAGTTTAATTTTTCATCGTCGGATAGTCTTAATCCTTATAGAACTTCCAACTTAAATTTAATTAAAAAATGGTCAAAAAATACTGCGGTTCAGGTAGATCAGTTGGGTGTTTTTTATAAAGATGCACTATTTTCTTTTGCCATGAAACCCATTTGGGGCATCGATTATCGAACTAACGATAGCGGCTCGGTTCGTCACTTTTGGGGTGGTATCGAAGCCCATGCTACAGTGGGGAAAAACTGGAGTTTTTACGCTTCGTTACGCGACAATAGCATCACTGAAATCCTTGCCTATCCTAGCTACTTCACTCAAGAAGAAGGAGGAAATTATAAAATTGGAGAAGGCGGTCGCCCTGGTGGGGATTACAGCGAAATGCGTGGAGGCGTGGTTTATAGCTGGACCTGGGGCGATGTGGCTCTGGCCAAAGATCATATTCAGGTGGGCGACAATTACCATGGAAGTAATATTCTTTCGGGCCGTAGCCCAAGTTATGCAATGATTAAACTCCATGTTAATCCAGTAAAGTGGTTCGATTTTAATTATCACCATGGCTGGCTTGTAAGCGAAGATGTGGACTCCAATGCAAGTTATTGGTCAACGGCTGGTACTTACAAGGAGGTTTTCCGTCCCAAATATCTAGCAACTAACTTATTTACCTTTATCCCTTGGAAAGGAATCAATTTTTCGTTGGGAAATTCCATTGTCTATACTGATCTGGGCGGCCCTCATGCTGCCTATTTGATTCCAATTATGTTTTTTAAATCTATCGATCATACCTTGAATCACAACGTTGAAAATCAAAATTCACAAATGTTTGTCAACATGAGTATTAGAAAAATTAAAAACCTCCATGTATATGGAAGTTTGTACCTCGATGAATTTAAGAAAGATAGAATTACCAACGATACTTTACATAATTTTTGGAGTGGAAAAGCTGGATTTAAATTGAGTAATTGGCCTTTCAAAAATGTTGCTATAACTACGGAATTTACTCGCACTTCCCCCATGACCTATAAGCACACTGTGGCTGGATTAACCTATGCTTCCAATAAATTTGGACTCGGTCATTACCTCGTGGATAACAGCCAAGAAATATACCTTGCCCTTCAGTGGAAACCCCTAGCACGCTTGTACCTAAAGCTCGATTACAATTACGCCGTTCACGGAGATGAGTATGCTTATAACTTCTATTCAGGCTATGATGCCACTTCTATACCTTTTCTCGAGAACAAAACTTGGGATCAAAGTCAAATTGGTTTTAATGCCACTTATGAAATGCTGAACAACGTTTTTGTTAAGTTGTATTTTACTCAAACCAACACCCAAGGTTATGATCTCAATGGCTATACAGCAGCGGAGTACCTCAATCATTTTACAAGCCCCTTTTACCACGGAAAACTTAATACCTTTGGTTTTAGCTTTAATATGGGATTCTAGATTTATCGCCGTTTAATTTCACCTCCACCAAGAACCGCTTTTCCTTTAAGTACCAATATGCCATCGGCTTCATTCTGAGTCACCGTGGCACGAAATCCGGATTCATTGAAACCACCTAAAATTGATTCAACCTCAATCTTAATATTCCAATGTGCTGGCACTATGAGTTCTACTCCACCCATTACAAAGGAAAGATCCAAAATGTTGATGCCCGGAGCTAGCTTGGCTTGCATAAAATCATAAGTTCCTCCACCCATGATGGCATCGATGCGTCCTCCGGAAAACTGACTAGAGCTAATTAAATATTTTCCACCTCCCATGATATGATTATGATTAATCACATTTTCGTTGTACGATGTGGACGATTGAAAATCAAAGGAATGGGAAGTTTTTGGATTTCCTTTTCGATTGATAAGGAACATCAACCCAGCAATGATCAATCCCACAGGTAAAAGTAAATTGGGAATATCCAAAGGAATATCCATCACTTTGGGCAAATAAAACATCAAGCCAACCAGCATCAACAGACTTCCATTTAACCTATTCCTAACATCAAAAATGAGATACAAACCCACGGCCATCAACAGTATCGGCAAATTAAAAAACATTCTAAAAACCTCATAGCTCATTAAATCTAGTCTGTTGAGCATGAGTAAAATACCAGCAGCAATAAAAATAATCGCTAGAGTTAAACGAGAATTTGTGGGAGCGCAGCACTTTCTTTCGTGTTGAGAAGGGCTCGCATTTTCTGGAGATTCATTAACGATATGCATAAAGTTTAAATTAAATTATCACTACTGACCGATTAAAAATTTTAGATTCCTCGCTACGCTC